>JAAEOZ010000029.1 GCA_024222685.1 Gammaproteobacteria bacterium
TCGGGCGCGATAAATCGTGCCCCTACATTTGGTATACAATGTTGGTTTAAGTATATGCCATTTTGTAAAGTTCCATTAAATAGCCGAAGTATCCGCCTTATTAACAACATCAATAGTCTGGCCTTCAACATCGATTTGATCGCCTGCACTGATTTTCTTGCGCTTACGCGTCTCTACTTCACCATTGACGCAAACCAGGCCGTCGGCTATAACCTGTTTGGCAGCGCCGCCGCTATCTGAAATACCTTCGAACTTCAGAATTTTATAGAGCTCTACGAATTCCGATTCGAGCTCTGCAATTATTCTGGAATCATTATTCATGGTAAGTTTTCTGTCTCGTTATGTTTCGTTACTATTCTAATAGAAGCTGGGCATAAAGATATGCGACAACACTCAAACTTTTTCACTTCGTAAGGTTAAAGATGACAAACCTGCTACTGATAGGCGAAAATAACCCTTCTCTTTCCAGGCAATCAATCGATGATACAGTGGTATCCCGGCCATATGCACAAGGCCAGCCAGGCCTATAAAAAAATCCTGCCGCAGGTCAGCCTGGTAATAGAGGTGATCGACGCCCGATTACCGTTTTCCAGCGAAAATCCGATGTTGGCACGCTTACGGCGAGATAAACCCTGCATTAAGGTATTGAATAA
>JAAEOZ010000030.1 GCA_024222685.1 Gammaproteobacteria bacterium
CATCAATCTCTTTCGCGATGCCGATAGTATGGACATGCATACCATCGAATGCATCCGTGCGTCCGGTGCGAGCCCATCCATTTAATTCATAATAATTGATTTGTTCCTCAAGTTCGGTGGTAGATCGGCACCGAAGTACTTTATATTCTGTCCTGCTCATCTGTATCCTGGGTGATTATTGATTGAAAACCTACCATCCTTGTCGGGTATGAACTTGATTGCGGCTCTTTGGCCACAAAAACAGGATATTTTGTTCAGCTTAGAATTGTTGTGAACAAGATCAAGCTCAGAGTCACCTATGACAAATACCTGGTGAATATCTATGGCTAGTAATCTAAGAGACTTTCGTAAGCCTCCCCGTTATGGCGACAGTTCAAAACTAGAATTTTAGGCGTCTGCTGTCAGATACCTGACAGCTTTACCAGTATGGTCGAGAACGGCTGTGAGTATCTATATTGGAGAAAACTGTTCCTCGCCAGAATCGCCAGTCTACATTGGATCTGATTTAACGACCTAATCGAAATATATCCATTTCCTCCGTTGTCCTTCACTCCTTTTGGTCGGATGGCCCCCGTACATCAATCGGGAAAACATCATCATGCCGCTACTCACTGAAAATCAACTTACTGATATCGTGGATATGATTGTGGATGATTACGGATCCCGACTGACTGGTGGTGAAGGGTCTGAAGTCATCGATTTAATTCTGGAAAATATCTCCGGATTCGAAACTGTTGATTCACAGACTCTCACTCAATATACACGATTATCGGTACGAGGTTAGAGCCCTGACAAACTGCGGGCTAAGGAATAGGGTGATTTTCGCCAGTAAAAGTTGGTCTAAGGATTCCACTTTAGACTAGAAAGCAATTTATTAGGGCCAGATATTTATACCCGAAGGAAATGACTGAAAGCCGTGTAGTTAGTGGGGGCCCAGAGGCTAATAGCCCACGGTGCCTCGGTCGATATTCCAGAGAAGTAATTGAAAAATCAAAAAAGATGGTGGGCTCGAGAGGACTTGCGAAGTGCCCTGCGGGTAAACCTCCGACCAATGGATTATGAGTCTTGGCCAGTCAACGCCATACAATACTGAATTTATTAAAAATCAATGACTTATGACGAATAGAGTAGGGTGGTCATGTTGCCAATTGTTGGCATTTACTGCCCCTTGGTGGACTAAATTTGGTACTCGGAAATGCTGGCTCGAATATGCCCAAAGGTGGAACTGACAAAACCGACAAAAGGTCATCAATGATTTTATTCATTGCTAATTTAAGGATTCTTCTTTTTCTTAAAAAGCGAACAGATACTAAATCGCTGGCATATATAAAATAGAACTATTGCCGGAATTTCTATTGCAGAAACTCTTCCAGTGGAGGATTCTGACAGTGATGGGGATCGATTTGTCAATATTTGGCATTTAGCTAATTCAAGCACTGTTCTATTTTTTCAGCTTCGTCTCAGTCGAAATTCTTCGCTCCTCAATTCCCACCTTTTGAGACTCGTTTGATTTCGAATCCGTAGTCGCATCGGTCAACTCATCACTGAATGTTTCGATTTCCTCCGTCGTCAAAGTTTTGGATACTTCATCCAGTTCCGGTACTCTTCCACTGCCCGCTATAATGTCCATCTTTGATGAATCCGAATTTCCGTATATAGGGTGAAGTCTTTCGCAAATTAACAATCCCTTGGAAAAACATGCTTTGGGGATGTTGCTCCAAATGATTCGGCCATCATCGGTCATATGTTTGCGGAAGGTGAGTGGTGAATTATATGGGTGAGCAGCCGCGCTAAATGCCAAAAACAGCCCGATGAGAATTAATATTATAATTAGCACAAAGTGTCGCTTCTTCATAACCAATCCCCCGATAGGTAAGACCATCTTCCTATAACTTGTAATCTGTTTTCCTGACGTGGGTCAGGAATCAACCACCCGTCAATTCTTCCAAGCAGGCATAAAAAACCCGCCATCCTTAGCGGGTCTACTGCAATAGTTCTCGGAGCAGTAGATTATTAGGCTACCCAATACCTGCGTACTAAGCAGTGACAGGATTCACGGACATAAAAGAACCCCGCACAGTGGCGGGGCTTCGTATTAAACCTGTTTAGAGGCTAAGCTGCTTTTCTTCGCTTACTGAATCCAACCAATCCAATCAGGGCTGTACCGAATAGCCAGAAGGCTGCGGGTACTGGGATTGGAGAAATTTCTCCAGTGATGTATACAGTCTGGGTTAGTGACGGGTCTTGTTCTATTAATGGCACTCTAAATATATCGCCGGTTACAAATCCGACTTCTGCATACGCGCGTGATAATGAATATGAAGTTGCAATTGCACCAGGATTAACACTCAGTGGGGACAAACTTACGATAAGGTCGAAATCATTGAATGGTCTACTTGTAGGACTACCCTCGGAATATGAATTACCGGGTTCCAAATATACGTCAAAATTTAATGTCTGAAAGTATTCTGGATTTAATAAAAAATCAGTTGCGTATGAATCGGGGGGTAAATTGAGAATACCACCATCAGTTGAATCCCATGTTCCGATACCATCACCTGCTTCACCAAGACCATATGTAATCCTGTTTATTATTAATCCATCACCAGAATTATTCGTAACAGTGCTTGACCTTAAATACTCACCTGTGAATTCAACTGTTACATCAACAAGAGCCGCATAAACCTGCCCCGACACCAGCAGTGTCAAAGCCCCAAGAATCAGTCTTATTTTCACGATTTCTACCCAGCATTTAGATTAACCTGATTAGAAGTAGCGGCCACATCCTATCTGCGCATCACCCAAAGGGGGTAAATGCCCTGGCAGGTGCAGGTTTGTTGATGTGTATCAAGGAGTGGTGCAGATACACCGATTCTGACGCTGTGAGAGCGCGTAGGAGGGGAACGGCACCGTGCTAACTCGATTAAAGCATACCCCAGGCAGGGTTGAGCGATTGGCGATTTAAATGCAATTTAATCGAGGCTTTACAGCGGCCGCTACAGGACTCTTTTTCGTAGCTCTTTGGCGGGTTTGAAGTAGGGGGCATACTTGCCCCGAATATTAACTGATTCCCCAGTGCGTGGGTTTCGCCCACTCCGCGGTGGGCGGTAGTGCAATTCAAAACTGCCAAATCCCCTGATTTCTATACGCTCACCTGATGACAAGCTACTGCTCATTATGTCTATCAAACTTCTTATCGCCAGCTCAACATCCTTTTGTGCCAAGTGATCCTGATTTTTCGATAGGATTTTGATCAGGTCTGACCTGGTCATTGCAGGTGTAAATTTGTTCGAAACAGCTCGATTCATATATCAGAGTCCGCGGTCTTAGCTTTATTATCGAAATCAGCATAACCAAAACCGATGAATTTACAGCGAGAAGTCGATCACACTACATTTAGAAATCGCGGGCACTGAATTGGACTTGTCCCACTGGGCCGCTAGTGCTCATCTGGCGAATTAATTTTTAGGCGGTGTATGAAGAGGCCTTTGTTTTCGTCTTCGATGTGCAAGTGCCAAAATACCCATGACGAGTAAAACTATTGTTATCCCAAGGATTTGTTTAATTGCGTCCATATTAGTGCTAACAAGCTTAACAAATTGGGGAAGCTTCGTTCATCGCCCAAATGGGCTAAATCTGTCCCTTTAAACACCTGGTGGCAGGGTAAACCCGATATCAATCAAAACCCCGTTTTATAAGGGCATCCATGAAGCAACGGCTTTCCGCGTCCAGGCCTGTTCTGGCGGCTTTCTCAGATTTGTAGTGCCTAAGGTTTTGTCATGTTGCCCAACGTAAGAAAAACAGAGTGTACTCGTAACCACATTCTTGATTAGCAGGCGCACGTCACCTGCTGCCACATTTCAAATGATTTATTTCTCAGCAGCCGATAATTCGTCGCACGAATTAAATGCCGACCTAGACGAAAGAGGTTATGGACCTGACTGTGAACAGCCAGAAATCGCTGTGCCTGTCCGGGTGATTTAAATCGCCGCATCTGTCGTTCCTGCGCTCGCGTATGCTCATGCGATACTTCGACCCGATATTTGCATATCGCTTATTGCAATGCATTGAGGTGGACATCACTGCTTTTCTCGCTGCACCGTAACTTGGGAGCTTGTCTGTCACAATCTCCCTGGCAGAGCGTCCCTGCCCTTTCATCAATTTCCTGAAAAATCGCTCTGCCGCTTGCTTGTCCTTTCGTTTTTGAACCAGGATATCGAGAACATCTCCGTCCTGATCTACGGCGCGCCACAAGTACAGTTTCTCACCTCGGACCGTCACGATGTAAACTTCATCCATGTACCACGTATCACCAAGTGCACCTCGACATTTCTTGATCTTTCGAGCATACGCAGGACCAAATTTAATACACCAACTACGAATAGTTTCATAGGAAACAACAACTCCCCGTTCCGCCAGAAGATCCTCAATATCGCAAAAACTCAGGCAGAACCGATGGTATAACCAGATCGCATGACCAATGATTTCGGGTGGAAAACGATATCCGTGGTACATCTGATTTGTTTTATTCATACTGCCAGTTTGACCGAATTGTCGCTAACTTGACAGAACCTGTATTGTTATTCCGAATGGGTCGGTGCTGTCA
>JAAEOZ010000031.1 GCA_024222685.1 Gammaproteobacteria bacterium
ACAGCATTTGAAACGGGTGAAAGCCATACAATAATCGAAAATACAGTTGGTGCTCTTTTCAGTCCACGTATTACACCACGAGAAACTCAGGTGGTTGCGCAGGTTCTTGAGGGGCATTCTTCCGAATCAATAGCCAGAGAACTGGGGATATCCGTCGGCACGGTACGAATCCATCGACGAAATGTGTATGGAAAATTAAATATTTCGTCACAACAGGAGCTATTCTCAATTTTTTTTCAGACGATTAAAAACCTGCGTAATTGAGTAACAGATAATCGAAACATTACGATAAATTTAAAGAGGAGAAACGACAATGACTAACGACAATAACCTCAGCAGAAAATCTGGCCGACTGACCGGTAAAACAGCAGTAATCACTGGCGGTGCTGCGGGTATGGGACGGGCTGCTTCCCTGGCTTTTGCCGATGAAGGTGCGATAGTCGCCATATTAGACATTCAGAAAGAAGCCGGTGAGGAAGTGGTGGAGTTGATCGAGCAAAGAGGTGGCAAGGCGATATTTGTTCAGACCGATGTATCCAGTGCGAAACAGGTTGATGCGGCCTTCGACCGGGTCAATGTAGAACTGGGTGGCTATAACGTACTATTTAATCATGCAGGCACCATAACCGTGAAACCGCTGCACGAATCGACCGAGGCGGACTACGATCACCTGATGGATATTAATGTACGCTCTGCGTTTCTGGTTTGTCGTCGTGCGGTTAAAGAGATGAGCGACAATGGCGGTGGCTCAATAGTCATAACCGGATCTATCGCTTCAGAGCTTGGCTACGCACTGGAGTCTCTGTATTGCATGACCAAGGGTGCGGTATTACAGCTCGCGCGTACCATTTCAGTTGAGTATCGGGATCAGGGAATTCGCTGTAATGCTGTCTGTCCTGGATTTGTAAAAACCGCCCATGGTCTGCGTGAAATCAGCGAGCTGGATGATGCCGGACAGGAATGGGAGGAGGGCGCACTTGCCGATTCTCAGGGGCGCATATGCGAGCCTGAAGAGGTTGCGGCAGCGGTGGTATTTCTAGCCTCGGATGAAGCCAGCTTTATTACCGGAAATGCGCTTTATGTTGACAATGGCTGGTATGCGAAAGGTTAGATGGTGTGAGATATAAACGAGAGAATTAACCGGTTGAGTTGTCA
>JAAEOZ010000032.1 GCA_024222685.1 Gammaproteobacteria bacterium
ATGTTATTGTTTTTACTGAGCCCGGCCTGGTAGAAATTTTAGATACTGAAATTCACTGGTGGGATATTACAGCGGCGATGGAAAGGCGAATTGTCCTGCCTGGAAAAAAACTGACGATAGCTTTAGCTGAGAGCGATGCCGGATCTCAGATTTCACAACAGACAAAACCCATTCTTTCACAAACTGAAATAGTAATCGTTTTATGTATCACCACAATACTTATAATTGTTGCAGGTATTATCGGATACCACGGACTATTCGATGTAAATGATAAGGCCATACCTTTTAGCATTCGCCAGCTGAAGAAGGCCTGTTATTCGGGTAATGCTCGAGGAACACATCAACAACTTATCTACCTGGCAGCCAAAGAAATAAAAGATAAACCCAGACCAGGGCTATACGATTTAGTCAATGCATCAAATTCGCTACAGTTTAAACAACAGTTGAGATTGCTCGATCAGGCGCTCTATGGAATACCTCCCTCAAGTTGGCAAGGCCATCGGCTCTGGCATGCTTATCGGGAGCATAATCGCAGCCTATCTTCAAAATCAAAAGAGATCCAGCCGCAGCTACCGGCCCTTTACCCCGGCTGAATATACTTTCTTTCAATTTATTGACTGAGATCAATTTCGACATAACTGACGGCAGTCAAGCTATTCGCTAGCGGCGGAAGAGTATGAGCTGATTAAAGCTCACCCATATATCGAAAATATCCACAATTTCCAGTGCCGACGCACTATGATCAGAGGAATAACTCATGTTGGGGCACATTACCGGTTTATTTATTAATCCAGAAACAACCTGGCAGAATATTAAATCAGAACTGGACAAAGGTTCCTGTAACACAATGGCACTGGTTATTGTACTGGCTTTGATTCCTCCGGTATGTGGCTATATTGGTACCACAACAATAGGCTGGCAAATCGGTGCAGGTGAGCCAATGAAGCTTACCTCGAGTAGCGCCCGTACGATTTCTGTACTTTATTTTCTAGCCATTGTAACAGGCATCAATGCGGTCGCGCTGGCCATAGGCTGGATGGCACAAACCTACGAAGCTAGAGTCAGCTATCAACACGCGCTGGCATTATCGACTTTTACTGCAATGCCTTTGTTACTGATTGGCGTGTTTGAGATTTATCCGGTGCTGTGGCTGAACTTCCTGGTTGGACTGCTGGCACTGGCAGTATCGATACGACTGCTATACACAGGCGTGCCGGTAATGCTCGATATCAGCAAGGAACGCGGCTTCCTCTACTCCAGCTCGATCCTCGCCTTCGGACTCATTGCGCTGGTAGCGATGCTGGTGATTACTGCACTACTGTGGGGATTCGGCCTCGAACCAACACTGACTCGATAACCAGGCTGTTAGCGGGGAGTGGAGGCTGGAACTTGAATTCACCCAATGGTCATTAGTCCTGATCGACGAGCGATTGTCTAACAAAAACCTGATTCCAGTTTGTAGTCGAGGTGATTTTCATCAGGACTGCCAGCGTAACAATTGATGCGACCGTTACCGTCAGCCCGGTCATGCCTTTTATAAAAAACGAATAGGAAAATAATATCAGATATATCAGTTGTCCACCTGCTGCCACCTTCCACGGGAATTTCGATCCCAGTGCCCCTGATAAATAACTGACCACCATTGATACCGATACAATTGATGCGATAACAAATGCCAGATGCACATTGATGAGGTCAATGGTATAAGCAAACAATAGATGAAAAGCAAAGAATCC
>JAAEOZ010000033.1 GCA_024222685.1 Gammaproteobacteria bacterium
CGATTCTTTGCCCCTGATGCTGGTATGGCCAGTACTCAATGCTTCATATGATGCTTCCGGCTCAGAAGAATCGGCATCGAGTGAACTGATAATAAAAACACGATCTGCCGAAAAAATATCCAGCATTTCGTCGAGTGCCTCCTGCAAAATGGCATCGCGATTTTTGCTTTGAGCCAGGATCCTGGATATTCTTTCCATGTACTCAAGGTGTATTTCACGCTCTTTCAGTTCAACGAATGCATTTCTTGCTTTTAGCAGGTACTGAATCTGGTAGCGGAAGGTGATCGAGTTTATGGGTTTGTTGATGAATGCCGTGGCGCCGAGGCTAAAAGCTTTTTCGATAGACTCCGAGTCTTCCAGGCCGGTTACCATTACGACAGAAATTCCCTGCATATTAAGATTGGTGCGTATTTCCGAGCAGACTTCAAATCCGTTCATGCCAGGCATTTTGACACCAAGCAGGATCATATCGGGCTCGCTATTTCTGACGGCAGCCAGGGCATCGAGGCCGTTATCAACTTCTTCGATAATATAATCGTCCCTGACAAGCGCATCTTTCATCAGTTCACGCAACGTCATGTCATCATCAACAATGAGTATGCGGCCAGAGGGTGTAGCTGTATTATCTTGTGACACTATCTATCCTGTCGAAGAAATGTCAGTAGTCGCTAATAGCTGGACAATGTACGAGATTGTAAATAGCTATTATATACAGAGATAGGGATTTTATATGTTGCTATGAGATAGCAGTAGAACGAAGCTGCAGCTCAGTGGGAAGAGGGTGTTTTGTCAGGCCCTTGCCAGTGTGCTCGATTTACCGGAGCGGGTGGTATGGCCAGCGTGGTCATATAGCTCTGGTTTGCGGGTCGTACCCTGTAATATGTCTAGTGCCTGCTGTGACTGCCTGTATCCAGTTTCGATGATACTACCATTGATGTGGTTTTTTTCCTGGCAATTAGCGGCCAGTGACATTAAATCCTGCCATAGCGTTGCAGCCTGGTCGTCAGTTTTGAGGGGTTCGCCATCCAGTTCGGTGAGCAGGGTTTCGCGTTGTTCTGCAATTGATTTTAGCTGGTTGATCAGTTCCACTTTTTCAGCGGTGAAACTTTCCAGCGCAGATATGTCACGAGCGACCAGTATTTCAGTTTCCCGGTTCAGGGTTTCGAGCAGTTTTCTGGTGTAACTGATTTCGCCTTCCAGTAGCAGATAGAGCTCATTCAACTGGTGGTTATGCTGCTGTCTGATCATTGTGGTCGCCCCTTCTTAGCCCTGAAACCAGTCTTATGATTTCAGTATGCTTTCAAATTGCATGAGCTTGTCAGCAACTTTTCCAGCATCAACTTCGTAACTGCCATTGGCGATGGCCTGTTTCAGCTGCTCTACACGCTGCGTATCGATCACCGGTGTGGTGGCGACAGAGTGTTCGACCTTGCCGAGTTGGACTGCGTCATCGGACAGGCTGACAGTATCAGTGGCTGATGATTTGCCCGTTTCCTGCTGTGCAGCTGGCTGGTCAGATGACTGGTTCAGCTTGGTGTCATCGGTAGACCTTTGTGCCTTGGTGGACGTTATGCTGTTGATTTCTATAGCCATAATGGTTCAATCCTGGTTTCTTGCATATACTATCGGCAACTCGTGACAAAACTTTACATATATTTTCATTACATATATTTTCATATGTCGATTTTGACCTCGCCAGAAGCCAGCACGGTGCCCTCCAGTTTCCGCTTGGATTTGATGTTCTGTACACCAATGCGCTCACCGGCGGCGCCATGTGCCAGTGCCTTGCCACTGGTACGAACTTCCATGCCACCAACCTGGGCGAGTATCGTGACCCGCTGTCCACGTGAAATGATCC
>JAAEOZ010000034.1 GCA_024222685.1 Gammaproteobacteria bacterium
ATTCATCAGCCGACAACCACCTCACCCCCCTTGAAATACTGCTCCTTAAGCTCTGTAATTTCGTCCCGAACGCGCGCAGCCTCTTCAAACTCAAGATTACGTGCGTGTTCATACATGTTGTTTTCGAGTTTCTTAAATCGAGCCGTTAACTGTTTTGCACTGAGATTTTCATAAACCGCAGCGCTATCGGCCACCTTGCCTAACTTGCGTAACCGCGTTCCTTTTGAATCACCATAACCGATATCCATGACATCGGTAATCGATTTATTAATTCCGACAGGCGTAATCTTATTTTCCTTGTTGTAGGCTACCTGCTTTTCTCTACGTCGATTAGTTTCATCAATCGCTCGTTGCATTGAACCGGTAATCCTGTCCGCATAAAGAATCGACTTACCGTTTATATGTCGTGCAGCCCTGCCGATGGTTTGAATAAGCGAACGATCTGAGCGTAGAAATCCTTCCTTATCCGCATCGAGAATCGCTACCAGGGACACTTCCGGCATATCCAGCCCTTCGCGCAATAGATTTATGCCAACCAGCACATCGAACTCTCCCAGGCGTAGATCACGAATGATTTCCATACGTTCGACAGTATCAATATCCGAATGTAAATAACGCACGCGCACTTCGTGTTCAGACAGATAATCGGTCAGATCTTCCGACATACGCTTGGTCAAAGTAGTAATTAACACCCGATCACCGACTTCTACGCGCTTATGAATCTCCGACAATACGTCATCGACCTGGCTCAAAGCCGGACGTACCTCAATCTCCGGATCGATTAACCCGGTTGGTCTAAC
>JAAEOZ010000035.1 GCA_024222685.1 Gammaproteobacteria bacterium
ATTGTAATATTTCTCGTCCGCCCAATCACTGTGACCCAGCATTTGCCGAATAGTCTTGTGTTCGTTGGCCAACTGCTGGATACGATCATAATCGGCGTTGAGCCCCAATCTGAGTACACCCAGCACCAGAATCTGCCATTGTGTCATGCCGGGACGCCCGTTGTTGGGGTCGACCTTGACACTCTTTCCTTTGATTTGACGCACAGGCAATACCTCTTCCAGAATGGCAAATATCGATCTGCGCAGTTCAGGAGTGGTATAAAGATGCTGAAGTCCCCGCAGGATTTGTGGGATATCGTCGCGTGATTTAGGGTCCAGCTTTATATCTGCGATAGCAAGCTCACCTAACTTCATTTGTGGTACAATTACTTGGCGCATGTATTTTTCACTCGACGAAGATTTGGCGGTTGCAGTCGTTTTATCTGTTCAAAGGGCCGGTTAAGTGGGTTTGTGAAAATGAATATATCATAATAATCAATAAGTTACAGTATTATTCAATACTCGTTGTTTTTAAAATCTAATTTTCTTCCTCTGTGTGTACTTGCCGTATTGTCCCGTTTGTCCGGCATTTTTACGGTTTCCGGTCAGGCACTATCTATCTTGAATCGGTAACTATAGAATCTTCTTCAGTTTCCACGAGGGTGCCCTGAAAAACAACAACAGAGAGGGGGGTCGAGGTTGAACCATCGAATCACTGACGATACACCATGATGGTCAAGCCTGACAATAAAATCAATAACGGTGATTACGAACCAGTTGAATGAAG
>JAAEOZ010000036.1 GCA_024222685.1 Gammaproteobacteria bacterium
CCTGATTTTTCGAGCTCTTCAAATAATGTCGTTTTAATTAAACTATCAAACTCTCCTAAAACATGTGATTTGCGTAGATACAGGGTTACTTCAGCTCCCAGAGAACTCAACACACCGGCGAGTTCAACCGCGATATACCCTGATCCAACAATCGCTACTTTGTCTGGCCGCGAATCAAGTGCGAAAAAACCATCTGATGTAATGACATGTTCAGCACCGGGAATACTTGCTTTTACAGGTGCCGTTCCTGTCGCAATCGTAATATGTTCAGCGCTATAGCGTTTACCGTCTACATCAATTGTATGATCATCGATAAAGCATGCATTACCGCTAATGACATCCACGCCCAGATCTTTCAAATAGCCGTAGTACCATTCGTTGATGCCGGAAATATAGGCCTCTCTTTTCCTGACTAAATGCTCCCAGCTGAATCCGCTTTTGTTTATTTCGAAACCGTAGCTTACTGCATCATCGACAGCATGGGCGAGATTGGCTCCAAACCACATAATTTTTTTCGGTACGCACCCAACGTTAACACAGGTGCCACCCATTTTTCCGCGTTCAATTACTGCACACTTGCGACCATAACTGGCAGCCCTTTCTACCACCGATAATCCACCGCTACCTGCACCGATAGCAATCAAATCGTAATCAAAACCATGCTTCATCAAAAGTCTCCAGAAAATATTACTGATGGGGTATTAGATTTCGCATCTACCAGTCCTGCGGTCCCCAGAGGATTCTATCGAGATTATCTTCGCGAGGCTGTTCGACTATTTTTTTTCCTTCAAATCGAATCCCCTCCTGTTTCAGGAGTTGTGCCTGTTCGCGGTAAGACTCGCTGCCTTCTTCAAACGCAAGAGTCCGATCCGATCTTACTACACGAAACCAGGGCAAAGCTTCAGGGCAGCGACTCATTGCCCTGCTAACCATGCGGGAATAACGCGGGAATCCAGCGGCTCTGGCAACCTCACCGTACCCCATGACCTGACCAGGTGGAATTGCGCAAACAACTTTCCAGACTTTGCTATCGAACGTCCTTTGAAATTCAGACATTCATTAATTGTATCGATTAGCGGCATTTTTGAGAAGTATCGAATTGAAACCCATTTATCCTGAAATCAGTTTGTTTAGTAAATCTTCGAAATCATGCCGACTGATGTCGATAGCACCCAACGACATTAAATGTGAGGTAGCCATCTGGCAATCCAGCATATCGTATATACCACACTCCATAATATATTTTAGACACAATTTAGAGGTATTGGATGAAAAGCTGAACATCGATTCACCAAAGAATACCCGATCAATAACGATACCGTATACACCACCCTGTAAGCTGCCACCACTATCCCAACACTCGATGGATTGAGCATAACCCGCTTTATGCATCTCGATATAGGCATCGATCATTTCTTCCACAATCCATGTATCGGGTTGATATTTACGTGGCTTTGCGCAATTTCGAATCACCTTCTCAAACTGCTGATTCTGGGTAATGTGATACCGATTCTGTTTGTAAAGCCTGGTCAGGCTTCGACTGCTATGGAAATTATGCGGAAATAAGACAGTACGTGGTGCAGGAGACCACCACAGGACAGGATCATTATTGCCAAACCAGGGGAAAATTCCCTGGCGATAGGCGACTAACAGCCAGTCGATGCTAAGTTTGCCACCTGCAGCGAGTAAGCCATTTGGTTCATCCATTGCTGTATCAGTATGAGGAAACAGGGGAGGGTGCTTTGGGTCTAACCATGGAATCATAAAACTTTAATATTCAATGACCTATAATCCATATTTAATGTCAACTATATCTAGTCTGTACAGCGATAAGGAGAGTGTTTTAACAAGTCTGCCTGATAAGCATCTATATATTCTCCTTCCTGTTTAAGGAAGTTAGTAACAGCATCGACAAATCCGGGTTGTGCCAACCAGTGTGCAGACCAGGTTTTACAGGGCAGGAAGCCACGGCTGAGCTTATGCTCTCCCTGCGCACCCGGGTCGAAATACTCGAGGTTTTTATTTATACAGTAATCAATACCCTGATAATAACAACACTCAAAATGCAGGTGCTGATAAAAATGATCACAACCCCAGATACGTCCATATAAATGCGTGTCACTACAAAAAAATATCGAACAGGCCACAATTTGTCCCTTATCACGAACAATAGCCACAAGTATTCTAGAACCCAGATTTTTACCGAGATACCTGAAAAATCCGCTATTCAGAGTCGCAGTTCCGTATTTTCTATCGTAAATACCCTGGTATAGGTCATTTACTTTCTCCCACTCTGAGTTGCTTAATTCGCTTCCCTGTTGAATTTGAATATCGAGCCCGTATTGTTGACTGTTTTTCCTTTCCTTGCGAATATTTTTGCGCTTGCGCGAGCTTAAGGTCGACAAAAAGTGACTGAAATTCCTGAAATTCTGATTCTTCCAGTGGAACTGTATGTCGCAACGTAGCATAAATGTTTCACTTTCGATTTGACGCAGGGTTTGCTCTTCTTCAAACAGGATATGCCAGGAACTTAATTGCTGCTTCTGACAGAACTGAATCACTGCATTGCACAGACTATCCCTGTATTGTTTTTGATCACACGGTTTAACCTGTTCTAAATCAAATAGAAATCGTTCACCAGTTGCGGGAGTATAAGGGATTGCGGTTACCAGTTTCGGATAATAATCGAGCCCGTGCCGATGATAAGCGTTAGCCCAGGCATGATCGAAGACTAGTTCACCATATGAGTTTGTTTTTATATATGCAGGAAGTGCTGCCACCAGTCGGCTATTTTCATGAACTAGAAAATAAACCGGGTGCCAGCCAAAAGGCTCCAGGCAATCATGCAGTTCAAGGCCATACAGAAACGCATAACAGGTAAAAGGGTAATCCGTTCGCCCAAGTGCATCCCATTCGGATTCCGTAATTTCAGAAAGACTATGGCAAATACTGACTTGCAACGGAGCTGCTATTCCAGGGCTTTAGCATCAAGATATTTTTCAGCATCAAGTGCAGCCATACATCCACTTCCTGCTGAGGTTATTGCCTGTCGATAAACATGGTCCATGACATCCCCGGCGGCAAATACGCCTTCTACACTAGTTGCGGTCGCATTACCGTCGGTACCACTTTGAACCCTGATATATCCATTTGACATTTCGAGTTGATCTTTAAATATGTCAGTATTCGGTTTATGCCCTATAGCAATGAAAATCCCGGTAGTATCAAGATGCTTTGTTGTGCCATCCCGAACATTACGTATACGCAGACCGGTAACACCTGAATCATCACCCAACGCCTCATCAAACATACTGAACCACTCAATATCAACATTGCCATTTTCTGCTTTTTCGAACAACTGGCCTTGCAGAATTTTCTCCGCTCGCAGGCTATCACGCCGATGCACCAGGGTGACTTTACTGGCGATATTAGACAGATAAAGTGCCTCTTCAACCGCTGTATTGCCACCACCTATGACCGCTACGTGCTGATTCTTAAAGAAAAAACCATCACAGGTTGCGCATGCGGAAACACCTTTACCATGAAACTTTTCCTCAGACGGCTCACCAAGATACATCGCGCTGGCACCTGTAGCGATAATAAGCGCATCGCAACTGTATTCACTACTATCACCGACTAATCGTTTAGAACTATCATTTAATTCCACTGTATGTATATGATCGAATGCGATTTCGGTGTCGAAACGCTCAGCGTGTTGCTGCATACGTTGCATCAGAACTGGTCCAGTCAAACCCTGGACGTCCCCAGGCCAGTTGTCAACATCGGTTGTTGTCATTAATTGCCCACCGGCTTCGAGTCCGGTAATAAGTAAAGGATTCAGGTTGGCTCGAGCTGCATAAACTGCTGCAGCGTAACCGGCAGGACCTGACCCAAGGATAATGACACGACTGTGTTTAACTGATGACATAATAATTCTCTAGATGCTACAAGATCATGAAAGGTGGCTAATAATATGTTCTGGTTTTGCAATGTAAATACATCTGACAAGATATATTGTCAAAATATCGATTTAAAAGCTGTTTATTGACATAAGTTATATGGCTCGTCTACCTCTGTATCAGTTAAAATAGTCAGCTTTTAACCGAGATTTTAAAATTCGTGGCGCAAGTAAAAGCCAAAGATAGAGCCCTCAGTCAGCAACAACCGCGCGAGATGTTCGCCAATCATATCAGCAGGCGTTTGCGTGAAGCAGGCATGCTGCTCTCGTTTGCGGTAGCGACATATATTCTGGTGACCCTATCCAGCTACGATAGCGAAGATAGTGCCTGGTCGCATAGCGGTAGTAATCTGGAAATACAGAATTTTGGTGGGATTGCCGGCGCATGGATTGCCGATCTGTGTTTTTATCTGTTCGGATACCTTTCTTTCCTGTTACCGGTGATGATATTTTACAATGGCATTATCCTGGTTAAAACGCGGCATCTAAATACTGAAGATCGTTTCCAGATGCTGGTTATACGTTGGAGCGGTTTCGTACTCACACTTATTTCCGGATGTGCACTTGCAAGCCTGCATTTTGCCTCAAATCCAGGTGACATGCCTCTGGATTCAGGCGGCATACTGGGACAAATTGCGGGCAACTATTTTTCGCAGGGTCTTGGTTTTCTTGGTGCGACTGTATTACATTTAGCACTGTTTCTCTCTGGATTGACATTATTTACCGGTCTATCCTGGCTGGCACTGGTCGACAATATCGGCAAATACACCCTCGAACTGATCGATAAGCTAATCGAGCGATATTACTTCATACGCGACAAGCTGGAAGGCAATCGCAATCGTAGTCAGCGTGAGACAGTAGTCTCGGTCAAAAAAGAAAAACAGGAGAAACGTAAGCCGGTAAGAATTGAACCGGTAGTAACTCATGTTGAGGAAAGTCAAAGAGTTATAAGAGAAAAACAGATCCCATTGTTTCACAGTCATCAAAAGGGTGAAGGTATTATTCCACCATTGGCCCTACTCGATGACCCCAAACCGATTACAAATGGCTATAGCGCTTCTGCGCTGGAGGCTATGTCGCGCCAACTTGAGCTGAAACTGCAGGATTTCGGAATCGAGATACAGGTTGAATCGGTGCATCCCGGCCCGGTTATTACCCGTTTTGAAATATTACCCGCTCCCGGCGTCAAAGTTAGTCAAATTTCCAATCTCTCCAAGGATTTGGCTCGATCTCTATCAGTTGTCGGTGTTCGAGTCGTCGAAATTATTCCAGGCAAGTCAGTCATGGGGCTGGAAATTCCAAATGAACATAGAGAGCTGGTCGTTTTAAGCGAGATATTACGGTCAAGAGCTTTCGATAAATCCAGTTCTCCGTTAACTTTAGCACTCGGTAAAGACATCAGCGGTAATGCAGTGGTTGCTGACCTGGCCAAAATGCCCCATTTGCTGGTAGCGGGTACTACTGGCTCGGGTAAGTCAGTTGCGATTAATGCCATGCTTTTAAGCTTGCTGTTTAAAGCTACGCCGGAAGATGTGCGCATGATATTAATCGACCCCAAAATGCTGGAGCTAAATATCTATGAAGGTATTCCTCATCTAATAGCACCAGTGGTAACAGATATGAAAGAGGCTGCTAACGCACTTCGTTGGTGTGTAGCCGAAATGGAGCGCAGATATAAGATCATGGCGGCACTCGGTGTTCGTAATATATCAGGTTATAACCGTAAGATACGTGAAGCCAGTGCGACAGGTACACCTCTTACCGACCCGCTTTTTGATAGAAAACAATTGTTAACCGATCCGGATGCCAAACCCGCCGAACTCGAAGCCTTGCCATATATAGTAGTTGTCGTAGACGAATTCGCCGATATGATTATGGTAGTTGGAAAAAAAGTGGAAGAATTGATTGCCCGACTCGCACAGAAAGCACGTGCTTCAGGTATCCACCTGTTGCTGGCAACACAGAGGCCTTCTGTCGATGTCATTACTGGCCTGATCAAATCCAACATTCCAACGCGTATCGCTTTTCAGGTCTCTTCGAAGGTTGATTCCCGAACTATTCTCGATCAAATGGGAGCAGAAACGCTGCTTGGACATGGTGACATGTTATATTTGCCTCCCGGTACCAGTGTTCCTGAACGTGTTCACGGGGCTTTTGTCGATGATCATGAAGTTCATGCTGTTATCGAAGAAATCAAGAAAACTGGCCAACCGAATTACATCAATAATGTTCTTGAAGAAACGACCGCTGCGGTATTACCTGGAGAAAACCCTAGAGACTCTAATGGCGACGAAGCCGATCCATTATATGATGAGGCCGTAGCCATCGTAACCGAGAGTCGTAAAGCTTCGATATCTTATGTTCAAAGGCGTCTTAAAATCGGGTATAACCGGGCGGCAAGAATGATTGAGGAAATGGAAACTTCAGGTGTAGTTTCGATGGTTCAATCGAATGGTAGTCGTGAAGTCATTGCACCGCCACCACCTTCTATGGATTAAACATGAAACTATTAGCCTTATTTGCCTCATTTTTATTTTTCCCAGTCGGTAATATTCTTGCAAATGATGCCGGCGAAAAGCTCAATCTTGCGCTAAAAAGCCTCGATAATCTGACTGCGGACTTCAAACAAACGGTACTCGATGACAGTAAACAGGTTGTGCAGCAAAGCAGCGGTAAACTGGCTATTCAACGACCGGGGAAGTTTTCCTGGATTTATACTACCCCATTCGAACAGCATATAATCGCAGACGGCTCGGAATTGTGGATATACGATGTTGAACTTGATCAGGTAACAGTCAAACCAGTGGATACGGGGCTTGCTTCGGCACCGATTATGATTCTGATGAAACAGAACGATATCACCGACGAGTTTACCGTCAATGAAATAGGACAGCGTAAATTTCTCTATTGGGTCGAGCTGGAACCGAATGCCAAAGATATGGAATATACGCATGTTTACATCGGGCTCGAAGGCAATACAGTTAAAGCCATGGAACTGCGGGACAATTTTGGACAAAGCACGCAGATTGTGTTTGAAAATCTTCGCTCAAATGTAGTTCATGACCCCAAAATATTTCAGTTCATGCCACCACCGGGAGTCGATGTATTCGGTGTCGGTGGTTAATTACTGATAAAGCTGTGTCAGATTTATTCGAACCCAACAATCGATTTCGGCCCCTGGCTGACCGCATGCGACCACAAAATCTGGATGATGTGTTCGGCCAGTCGCATTTACTTGCAGCGGGAAAGCCGTTGAGGCTGGCAATTGAATCAAACCACCTGCATTCGATGATTTTCTGGGGACCACCCGGTACGGGCAAAACAACGATAGCAAAATTAATAGCAGGTTATTCAGATGCCAGATTCATAACTTTGTCCGCTGTTTTATCGGGTGTAAAAGACATACGTGAAGCCATCTCTCAGGCAAAGCAGTTCGATGGGAAGACAGTTCTTTTTGTCGATGAAGTACACCGTTTCAATAAATCTCAACAGGACGCATTTCTGCCACATATCGAGGATGGAACCATTTTATTTGTCGGAGCAACAACAGAAAACCCCTCATTTGAGCTCAACAATGCCCTGTTATCGCGAACCCGAACTTATGTATTGAAACTGATTTCAATCGATGAAATCGAAAACATTATAAGACGCGCGTTAACAGATGAGAGTCATGGTTTAGCTGAGCTTCAACTCGACATTGATGATGATGCCTGCCGCCTGCTTGCGCAGTCTGCCGATGGCGATGCACGGCGGGCACTAACATACCTCGAAATTATCAGCGATCTGACGGAAAATAAGAAAATCGATTGTACTCTTGTTGGAAATACTGTAACTCAGGGATTAAGGCGGTTCGATAAAAATGGAGATGCTTTTTACGATCAGATTTCCGCATTGCATAAATCGGTACGTGGATCCGACCCCGATGCTTCACTTTACTGGTTCTGCAGAATGATTGATGGTGGATGTGATCCATCCTATATCGCGCGTCGAGTTGTCAGGATTGCTATCGAGGACATCGGCATTGCCGATCCTAGAGGTCATGAGCTAGCCTTAAATGGCTGGCAAACCTATGAGCGCCTCGGTAGTCCAGAGGGGGAACTGGCTATCGCGCAGGCAATTGTATACCTCGCCTGTGCGGCCAAGAGTAATGCTGTATATTCAGCTTATAAACTGGCTATGGATGATGCTCAACAAGGCGGCAGCCTGGAGGTTCCAGTTCATTTACGTAATGCACCAACCAGGTTGATGAAGGAGCAGGGATATGGAGAAAATTATCGTTATGCTCACGACGAAGAAAATGGCTTCGCAGCCGGTGAAAGCTATCTACCCGAAGCTTTGCTTGGACGACAGTATTATCAGCCAGTTACGCGCGGACTGGAAATAAAAATAGCCGAGAAACTGGACCGATTACGTAGCCTGAACAAAATAGCATCGAAATGAATCGTCCATTTGTAGAATCCTGTGAGCAGAACAGGGACGTTATACATCAGGTAATTCAGCCCTATCTGAAACCCGGCATAGAAGTTCTCGAAATAGCAAGCGGTACCGGTCAACACGCTGTTTATTTCGCCGACCTCAATCCGCAGATTCGCTGGCAAACTTCTGATCGTGCAGAGTATCTGCCTGGAATTCAAAGTTGGTTAACTTTTACTAAACTGCAAAACCTGATTGACCCAATACTACTTGACGTGTGCCTTAAGTGGCCTTCCCAGCAGTACGACCTGATCTTCACTGCCAATAGCCTTCATATTATGGATGATGCAGAAGCCAGGGCATGTATCAACGGTACGGCACAGTGCTTAGAGCCATCCGGTTTTTTTATTGCCTACGGACCCTTTAATTACAATGGTGGATTTACTTCGGAGAGCAATCGACGTTTTGAGGACTGGCTAAAGCTGAATAATCCTAAATCTGGAATCAAACATTTTGAAGTCCTTAACGAAATTGCCGAACAATCTGGTTTAAAGTTATACGCAGACATCACAATGCCCGCAAATAATCGCATTCTTATCTGGCAACTCGAAACTTTGCCTGATAATTAAGGACTAAAGTGTCTACACTTGCATTGATAAAGTGATAGCCTGTTGAAATAACGATTGAGAGTCTTATGAAAATTTTTCACGCCGGAATACTATTCTTTTACCTGTTTACATCAGCAAATGTTGCAATGGCCGAAAGCCGTTGGTTTAACAGTGATCAAGTCAATAGAGGAGAAATACTTTTTCAGCAAAATTGTGCCGTTTGCCATGGCTTGAATGCCGAAGCAAAACCCGGCTGGGAACAGGCAAGTGGCGAAAAGTCTGCTCCGCCGTTAAATGGTAGCGCACATGCATGGCATCACTCCATGGGGCAACTTTCACAAACTATTCGACAGGGTAATATTCAAATTGGTGGCTCGATGCCTGCGTTTAAAGGAAAGTTATCGGAACAGGATATAAAACAGGTAATTGCTTTTTTCCAGTCTAAATGGCCCGACGATGTATATCAGCAATGGGCCGGTGAAAACCATGTTGTTGCAGGAAAAAGTGTTTCCACAATCGAACAGGATGTCACTCAACTGCTAAAACTACGCCTCGGATCCAATGATATTGCGTCAGCCACTGAAACTGAAATAAAAGGAGTGTATCAGACTCAATTTGGTGATAAGTACGCTTACCTGATAGAAGGTGGGCGCTATGTATTTATTGGTGACCTGATCGATTTGAAACAGGCCAGGAATATCACTGAAGTAAGTAGAAGATCAGATGTAAAAAAAGCACTTGCCGAAATTCCACCCTCTGACCTTGTTATCTATCCGGCTCGGGGTCAGGAGCGTACTGTTTTGAATATATTTACCGATACCTCCTGCGCCTATTGCCAGAAACTGCATTCCGAGATAGGACATTTGCAGAGTGCTGGTATCAGTGTGCACTACTTTCCGTTTCCAAGAGGGAGCAGCCGTGGTCCAGGATATAAGAGTCTAAAGAGCGTCTGGTGTGCGAAAGATGGTATGAAAGCAATGGATATCGCAAAGGGCGTTGCTGAAGGTAATTTACCTAGCGGGAATTGTGAAAGATCAAACTTAGTAGATAGAGGCTTTGAACTAGGTCGTAAAATCGGTATAACCGGTACACCTGCGCTATTTTCGGCAAACGGTACTAAGTTTAATGGTTATGTGCCTTATAACGAGTTAATTCCAATGCTACTCAACGAGCTTTAATTCCCTGGTATATCTGTATTTTTAATAAAGGATATAAAAAAACAGCTTTCGCAAGTTATAGTCTTTTATATACTGCCATTTAAAAAAGTTATTGTGGTAGTATTTATCGCATCGCAACATTTGAAGCATTGCGCATCAGGGCTAGCATGTCAGAAACAGTTAATCAGAACAAAGGCCAGCATACAGAGCAGGAGCCTGCTAGCGATCAGGAATCTGCCCAGATAAAACTGAAAGAAATCGGGGGACCGAAAGGTCGTGAACCGACACGTTATGGCGACTGGGAAAAAAACGGGCGCTGTATCGATTTCTGATCCACATTCAAGTTAAGTAAACCTATCCAGGCACTTCGACAGGAAACCTATGAATACGAGCTCAAGACATCCAACGTCTCCGCATTTACAAATCTATCGATTGCCATTGACTGCATTATTATCGATAACGCATCGTACCACTGGTGTTTTCCTTGTAATCGGTGCTGTTTTGCTAGTAGCGGTGCTGGCGGCACTTGCAGGTGGAACAGATAGCTACACACCTTTTCAGGCTTTTCTGCAAAGCTGGTTCGGCCAGTTAATACTGTTTGCCATTACATTTTCGCTTTATTTTCATTTTTGCAACGGCATACGCCACCTTTTCTGGGACGTGGGTATGGGGTTCGAACTCGAAACTACTGATAAAACAGCAAAACTGGCTATTGTAATCTCGATTGTACTAACTGTGGCGACCTGGTTTGTTGCTGCAGGAGTAGAATAACGATGAATGATTATCGCAGCCCGTTGTCCAGGGTAAAAGGATTGGGTTCCGCGAAGGATGGTACCTCACATTTCTGGCATCAGCGGCTCACAGCACTGGCACTCATTCCCCTGGTTTTGTGGTTTTGCTTCGGACTGGCTTCACTACCTGCTGACTACCAGTCCTTAACCTCATACATTCAGCAGCCTGTAGTAGCAACAGGCCTGATTCTGCTCATTGCAATGGTATTTTACCATGCACAACTGGGGCTTCAGATTGTACTGGAGGATTATGTTTCTTCGCATTCGATACGCACTATAACAATTATTATCACCGGTTTTGTCTGTCTGTTTTGCGCTTTAATCGGCATTGTTGCCGTCATCAAGATTCTTGTCGGAGCCTAATGAATGACTGAGAAATATAAAATTATCGATCATGCTTACGACGTCGTTATCGTAGGTGCCGGCGGTGCAGGATTACGAGCCACATTGGGAATGGCTTCAGCCGGCTTGTCTACCGCCTGTATTACCAAGGTATTCCCTACACGCAGTCACACCGTCGCCGCTCAGGGAGGTATGAGTGCGTCGTTGGGTAATATGGGGCCGGATAACTGGCGATGGCACATGTATGACACGGTGAAAGGCTCTGACTGGCTTGGCGATCAGGATGCAATCGAATATATGTGCCGAGAAGCCGTACCGGCGGTTATCGAACTAGAGCACTATGGTGTTCCGTTTTCGCGGACTGAAGAGGGTAAGATTTATCAGCGCCCGTTCGGTGGTATGACCACGAATTTCGGGGAAGGCACGGCGCAACGTACCTGTGCTGCCGCTGATAGAACCGGTCATGCCATTTTGCATACCCTGTATCAACAATCGTTAAAACATAAAGCTGAGTTTTTCATCGAATATTTTGCTATCGATTTAATTATGGACGATGGCGTATGCCGCGGAGTCATTGCCTGGGACCTGGCCACTGGCGAGTTACACCGATTCAGAGCCCATACCGTGGTCCTCGCCACAGGCGGTTGTGGTCGAGCTTATTTCTCCGCCACCTCAGCTCATACCTGCACTGGTGATGGTACCGCTATGGTGATGCGCGCAGGGTTACCGGTTCAGGACATGGAGTTCGTACAGTTTCACCCTACCGGGATATACGGAGCTGGCGTTTTAATAACCGAAGGTGTTCGTGGTGAGGGTGGTTATCTAACCAATTCAGAGGGTGAAAGATTCATGGAACGATATGCACCTAATGCCAAGGATCTTGCATCACGCGATGTTGTTAGCCGCTCAATGACGATCGAGATAAACGAGGGCAGGGGTGTCGGCCCTGAAAAAGACCATATTTATCTGCACCTTGAACATCTGGGGCCAGAGGTTATCAATGAACGACTTCCCGGCATATCTGAATCGGCTGAGATTTTTGCCGGAGTTGATGTAACCAAAGAACCGATACCTGTATTGCCGACTGTGCATTACAACATGGGTGGCGTGCCGACAAACTATCATGGTGAAGTTGTCACATTAAAAGATGGCGATCCGGATTCAGTAGTGCCGGGATTAATGGCTATCGGCGAGGCAGCCTGCGTATCCGTACATGGTGCTAACCGTCTCGGATCTAACTCTCTGCTCGATATCGTTGTATTTGGCCGTGCTGCTGCGATTCGCGCTTCACAGACGATCAAATTGAATACTCCACATAAACCCTTAGGAGAGGACAGTATTGAACCGATTTTAAATCGGTTCGATAATCTACGTTATGCGTCGGGCAAAAATTCTACCGCGCAAATTCGCAATAATATGCAGCGTAGTATGCAGAAGTATGCCGCGGTGTTCCGCACCGGTGATTCTATGGAAGAGGGTGTCAAGATTATGAATGATGTGTTTGCCAGTTTCAAAGACGTTGGTGTAAGCGATCGGGGAATGGTATGGAATACCGACCTGGTTGAAACACTTGAACTGGAAAATTTGCTGCTCCAGGCCCAGGCTACCATTCAGGGTGCACTCAATCGTCCGGAAAGCAGGGGAGGACATGCGCGAGAAGATTACGCTGATCGAGATGACAAGGACTGGATGAAACATACCCTGGCATGGGTCGATCATGATGGAAAGGTCAGTTTCGATTATAGACCGGTACATATGTATACATTAACCGATGAAGCTGAAGTTATCCCACCAAAAGTTCGCGTTTATTAATTTAATCTAGAGGATTCACAATGGCCGAGTTTTCACTACCCGCGAATTCTGTTGTCAAGCAGGGTAAAGTATTCAAGGCAGACGAAGGTGCTAAAAATATTCGTCGTTTTATTGTTTACCGTTACGATCCAGGTAACGGAGAAAATCCAAGTACCGATACCTACGAAGTCGACATGGACAGCTGCGGTCCAATGGTGCTGGATGCGCTGTTAAAAATAAAAGACCAGATGGATGCCAGCCTTTCACTGAGACGATCATGTCGGGAAGGGATATGTGGCTCCTGTTCAATGAATATCGACGGAGCCAACACTCTGGCATGCACTAAAGCCATCTCCGACATAACAGGTGATGTAAAGGTATATCCACTACCGCATCAGCCTGTAGTAAAAGACCTTGTATCCGATTTAACCAATTTTTATGCGCAATATGCTTCGGTCGAGCCATGGATGAAGACAGACTCACCAACGCCTCCAGATCGTGAACGTCTGCAATCAAAAGATGATCGGGAAAAACTGGACGGTCTTTACGAATGCATTCTGTGCGCCTGTTGCTCAACCAGCTGTCCAAGTTACTGGTGGAATAGTGATCGTTATCTTGGACCAGCAGCATTATTAAATGCTTATCGGTGGATTGTCGATAGCCGAGATGAAGCAACCGGTGTGCGACTAGATGAACTGGAAGATCCCTTTAAATTATATCGCTGTCATACGATCATGAACTGTGCCAAAGTCTGCCCGAAAGGTCTGAATCCAGCCAGGGCTATTGCCGAAACAAAGAAACTTCTGGTTCAGCGTAAAATGTAGTGTCAGAGTTCTCCCGCCTACGCTGGCTGTGTCGCCGCGGTATGAAAGAGCTTGATGTTGTGCTTTCTGCATACCTTGAATCCGCTTTCATCAATGCCCCTGAACAGGAAAAGCAAGCCTTCAGGAGTCTACTTGAAATGCCCGACCCGGATCTTTTTTCGCTACTTGTAGGTAGAACAGAAACACCTGATTCGGCAATCAGTATCCTTGTTAGCAAGCTTAAAAAAACTATTAGACGATAGTAGTTATTGCCGAAGGTCATGCTCGAATATCAATTAAAGCCTTCGTTGTTATTGCTTCGTTTTAACCTTGGTCTTTACTTTCTATCTATTATTGTTTTGTTAGTCCATTATCCGATAAGCTATATCACTGTTTTACTTTTTCTTTTATCTATCCTGTTAATAACACATGAATGGGTTTTCTACCGAAAGATAAACGGTCAATCACCTGAGAGTTTATCAATTAACATATCCTCCAGCGTTATCGAGTGGCAAATAAATAACAATATTCACCAATTTGCCGCGTATTCTGTCTATACTTGCAGGTGGGGGATAATATTAGTTTTAAAACAATCGAAGTTCCGGAAAAGTATGATTTTGCTAGCTGATCGATTTAAAAATCACCATGAGTATCTTGACCTCAGATTTCATTTAATCCGTTTAAATCAGGCCATACATGCTAGTTAAGCTCGATCAAAGTAAAATTACTCAGGCGCCTACGGCTCGCAGTTTTGCCGCATTAATGGATTTGTACGAATATAATTACCTGCGCTTAAGGAGAATAGCCCCGGACCTGACTATTGCTGATAAGATGGTCTCTACCGTTCCCGACCACAATGATTTGTACCTCAACGTCAACGAACGATGCAAATACACTACCCTGGTTAACTTGACCTATCAGTTTGGGTCATCTAATGCCTGTCAGCTTGAACCAGATCTACATCTCAAGGTTTATCATGATGCTCAACTGGTTGAAGTGCTTAATTTGAATTCTCGTTCTTATGGATTTCTGGATATAAATAATACTATCGATCAGAAATGGAGAATGAATCGTTTCCTGTATAAATGGTTAGGCTATTGCCTTTATCAGGGGCATTATTTTCAGCCGATGCGGCAATATAAGACATCGCCAAAAGCCGGTTGTAATAACAATTAGAGTATCTATAAAGATACAAATATAAAGCCACAAATAAATACGGCTTGACCTTACCTTCATCCTGCATTAAATTCCTGACCGAAATAGTCAGGAATTATTAATAATCGATGCGATTATCAACTAAAGGCCGATATGCGGTAACAGCGATGATGGATATTGCGCTACATAATAAGGTAGGACCGGTAACCCTGGCAGACATCTCTCAGTGCCAGGGTATTTCACTATCATATCTTGAACAGTTATTTTCCAAGTTGCGCAGGCACGGCCTGGTGGAAGGTGTTCGTGGGCCTGGCGGCGGTTATCGGCTGGCCAAAAAAGCTGGTGATATATCCATTGCCGATATCATTCAGTCGGTCGATGAAAAACTGGACATGACATCTTGTGGAGGCAAAGGTAACTGCTCCAAAGGCGATAAATGCCTGACGCATTACCTGTGGCACGATCTGTCATGTAAATTATATGAGTTTCTTAGTGGTATTAAACTTGATCAATATGTTAACCGCCCAGAAATTAGTGAACTGGTTAAAAAACAGGATGCACAATACGGTCGCTTTTTAAACCGTTCGCATGTTGCAGCTTAAACTGGAGAACGACAGTGAGTGAAATGAAATTGCCTATTTACCTCGATTACAGCGCTACTACACCGATTGATGCCCGAGTCGCAGCAAAAATGGCCGAGTATTTAACCATTGACGGTGAGTTTGGTAATCCGGCGTCGCGTAGCCATGAATTCGGCTGGAAAGCCGAACAGGCAGTGGACCTTGCGCGAAAGCAGGTAGCAGAGCTAGTAAATGCGGACCCTAGAGAAATCATCTGGACCAGCGGGGCCACCGAATCGGATAATCTTGCAATTAAGGGTGCGGCACATTTTTATCGTAAAAAAGGAAACCATATTATTACAGTTAAAACTGAGCATAAGGCTGTTCTTGACAGCTGCCGTCAACTGGAACGCGAGGGATTTGAAGTCACCTATCTCGACCCTGATGAGAACGGCTTGATCAGCCTGGACAAACTTAAATCTGCGGTGACAGATCAGACGACGTTAATATCTGTAATGCATGTAAATAATGAGATTGGTGTTATCCAGGATATTGCTACGATAGGGGAGTACGCGCGAGAGAAGAAAATTATTTTTCACGTTGATGCAGCACAGTCAGCCGGCAAAGTTGAAATCGATTTAGGCAGTCTGAAAATTGATTTAATGTCTTTCTCAGCCCACAAGGTTTACGGACCAAAGGGTATCGGTGCGCTTTATGTTAGACGTAAGCCACGTGTCCGCCTCGAGGCACAGATGCATGGTGGCGGGCATGAGAGGGGATTAAGGTCTGGTACTCTGGCAACACATCAAATTGTAGGTATGGGGGAAGCATTCCGAATTGCGAAGCAGGAAATGACCACTGAGAATGATCGCATTCGAATGTTACGTGATCGCCTTTATAGTGGTCTGGTGGATATGGAAGAAGTTTATATAAATGGAGATTTCGAACAACGTATAGCTGGCAATTTAAATATCAGTTTTAATTTTGTCGAAGGTGAGTCATTAATAATGGCACTGCGGGATCTGGCGGTATCTTCCGGTTCAGCCTGTACTTCGGCAAGTCTTGAGCCATCTTATGTGCTGCGTGCCCTGGGCCGAAATGATGAACTGGCTCATAGCTCTATTCGTTTTACTATTGGCCGCTTTACAACTCTGGAAGAAATCGATTACACCGTCGATCTGGTGCGTAAAGCGGTCGAAAAGCTACGCGCGCTTTCACCGCTTTGGGATATGTACAAAGATGGCATTGACCTGAATTCTGTTGAATGGGTAGCGCATTAGCGCTATATAGAAAGGTATTTTATTATGGCTTATAGTGAAAAAGTTTTAGATCACTACGAAAATCCACGTAATGTCGGGGTAATCGACGACGATCAGTCCGTCGGGACGGGTATGGTAGGTGCACCGGCCTGTGGTGACGTTATGAAATTGCAGATCAAGGTAGGTGAAGACGGTATTATTGAGGATGCCAAGTTCAAGACTTATGGTTGTGGCTCGGCAATTGCTTCCAGCTCATTGGTAACCGAATGGGTAAAAGGAAAAAGCCTGGATGAAGCAGCCGAAATTAAAAATACCCACATTGCTGAAGAACTAGCTTTGCCTCCGGTCAAAATTCACTGCTCAGTATTGGCAGAAGACGCAATAGCAGCCGCAATCGAAAATTATAAAACCAAGAATCAATAACAAATAACAACTTCCAATAGCCCGAAGAATCTCGGGTTATTGGAGCATCTTCTCAACCCTGTATTCTTTGATCGGAAAGAAAATTACTTATTTTCAGCCAATACGGTTGCCGCCGCGTTAGGGGTAATTTTATGATATTACCACAAAAAGTTTTAACAATTGTCTGTTTACAATCACACATGAACTAATATAATCAATAACTTAAGTAGGTATCTTAAACTGAAAAATTAATTTATCTGTAAATGCCTTTGAATTTCCTGAAATGTTAAGGTAGTCACTTTTTCCTGAAAACCTTATACCTAAACTCCACGCCAGTACTATTCTGGATAGAAAGAATCAATTTCTTATGACAATTAAAGATCATGGAATAAAACACATAGGCCCTGTTCTGCTACTTTGGATTATGTGTCAGTCGGCAATTGCAATAGAATTATCAGATCTGGTAGCCGATGCCATTAGTGCCCATCCCGAAGTCAAAGAAAAGGTGCACATATATCGACAGGTATTACTCGATCAGGCAATTGCGGATAGTGGTTGGCGCCCAAGCATAGATCTCATAGCATCTTCCGGTTTTTTCGAAACAGAATCTCCAGCAACAGGAAACAATACGGTCGATTACGATAGCACTCGATTAGAACTTTCTGTGACACAAAACCTGTTTAATGGTTATGATACAACGCATCAGATTAAACAAACCAGGGCCCGCGCCAGGGCAGCTTTACTGGATCTATACGACACTGCAGATAATATTGCACTCGATGCGATTCAGGCTTACCTGGGTGTATTGAAACAGCAGAGACTACTTGAACTGGCACAGCAGAACGTCAATTCACATGAAGAAATATTATCTCAAATTCGTGAACGTAATAATTCCGGTGTCGGACGACGTTCGCAATTGCAGCAAACCGAGGGCCGTGTGGCG
>JAAEOZ010000037.1 GCA_024222685.1 Gammaproteobacteria bacterium
CGACATACGCTTGGTCAAAGTAGTAATTAACACCCGATCACCGACTTCTACGCGCTTATGAATCTCCGACAATACGTCATCGACCTGGCTCAAAGCCGGACGTACCTCAATCTCCGGATCGATTAACCCGGTTGGTCTAACGACCTGTTCAACCACAGCGCTGGCAGTTCTGGCCTCATAGTCGCCCGGTGTTGCGGAAACGAAAATAGTCTGAGGCGACATGCGTTCAAATTCATCGAAGCGTAGCGGCCTGTTATCGAGCGCTGACGGCAGCCTGAATCCATACTCCACCAGGGTTTCCTTGCGCGACCTGTCACCGCGATACATGCCACCAATTTGTGGTACAGATACATGGCTTTCATCGATGAATAAAAGACAGTCGTCAGGCAGGTAATCGAACAGGGTCGGCGGCGGTTCGCCAGCCTGGCGACCGGATAAATATCGTGAATAGTTTTCGATACCACTGCAATAACCGAGCTCGCGCATCATTTCCATATCATAGTTAACCCGCTGCTCGAGCCTTTGAACCTCCACCAGCTTTTCAGTTTGCCTTAGCTGCTCGAGACGTTGTTTTAGCTCTTCCCTGATTAAATCCAACGATGCAAGAATGGTTTCACGCGGTGTTGCGTAATGGGTCTTCGGGTAGATAGTAATACGTTTCACGGTTTTATTGATTTCACCCGTCAACGGATCGAATAGACTAATACGTTCGACTTCTGCATCAAATAATTCGATACGCACTGCTTCACGTTCGGAATCGGCCGGGTGCACGTCGATGACTTCACCGCGTACACGATAGGTACCACGCTTGAGTTCAATATCATTACGCTTATATTGCAACTCAGCCAGGCGACGTAAAATATTGCGCTGATCAATTTCATCGCCTACCACCAGGTGTAGCAGCATTTTCAGATAAGATTCGGGATCACCCAGACCATAAATGGCCGAAACAGAGGCGACAATGATGGTATCGCGTCGCTCGAATAATGATTTAGTAGCCGACAAGCGCATTTGTTCGATGTGTTCGTTTATCGAGGCATCTTTTTCGATGAAGGTATCCGACGCCGGTACGTAGGCTTCTGGCTGATAATAGTCGTAATAGGAAACAAAATACTGCACCGAGTTATTCGGAAAAAACTCTTTCATTTCGCCATACAACTGTGCAGCCAGGGTTTTATTATGCGCCATTATAATAGCCGGCCGACCTAGCTTCTGTATGATATTTGCCGCGGTAAAAGTTTTGCCCGAGCCTGTCACACCAAGCAATGTCTGATGCATCAAACCATCGTTTATGCCCTCCATCAGTTGCTTGATGGCAGCAGGTTGATCTCCAGTCGGTTTATAATCGGTCTTCAGTTGAAATGGCTTAGTCATAACGCAAGTATATCGACTCATTTGAGAGTTTATAGTGGTTAACAATAATTAATCTCAATGATAATCAGACAAGGCTTTACGCACCCGATTGCATTGTTTATTCTTGCTGCTCATTTAACTCCAAAACCAACAGGATACGCCGTGTTTAACGATTTATCCGATCGCGCCTGTGCGATCAAACCCTCACCTACGCTTGCTGTTTCAAACCTCGCTGCACAGTTACGTGCCGAAGGACGCGATGTCATCGGTCTAGGAGCCGGTGAACCAGATTTTGACACGCCCCAACATATTAAAAACGCGGCCATAGACGCCATTCAATCCGGACAGACCAAATATACCGCAGTCGATGGCACTGTCGTCCTGAAACAGGCAATAATCGATAAATTTAATCGTGATAATCAACTCGACTATCAGGCAGATCAAATTCTGGTATCCAGTGGTGGAAAACAGAGTTTTTATAATCTTGCACAGGCAGTCATCAATAAGGGTGACGAAGTCATTATCCCGGCCCCATACTGGGTTTCCTACCCGGACATGGTAATACTCGCCGAAGGCACTCCGGTCATTGTCGAAACCGGCATCGACAGCGGCTTTAAGATGAATGCTGAAATGCTGGAATCGGCGATCACCGCGAAAACCCGCATGCTGGTTATCAATAGTCCGTCGAACCCGACAGGCACCGCATACTCTATGAACGAACTCGCTGCGGTTGGTAAAGTATTAGCAAATTATCCCGACATACTTATCGTCACAGATGATATGTATGAACATATCGTCTGGAACGAGGGCGGATTTTGTAACATTGTTAACGCCTGTCCCGAGCTTTATCCCCGGACTATGGTATTTAATGGAGTCTCCAAAGCCTACGCGATGACTGGATGGCGAATCGGATACGCTGCCGGACCAGCAGATGTCATCAAAGCGATGAAAAAAATCCAGTCACAAAGCACATCAAATCCCTGTTCAGTTTCACAGGCGGCTTCAGTCGCTGCCCTGAATGGCAGCCAGGGATGTGTTAGTGAAATGCTCACGGAATTCAGGAAGCGTCACGACTTCGTAGTCGAGTCTCTGAATGCAATCAGGCATATTCAATGTCTCGAATCGGATGGCACATTCTACAGCTTCCCGAATATCCAGGGCTTCATCGATTCTCGTGATGACCTGAAAAATGATGTCGACGCGGCGAATTTACTCCTTGATCAGGTCGGTGTTGCTCTGGTACCAGGCTCAGCTTTCGGTGCTGAGGGTTACATGCGAATTTCCTACGCGACCAGTATGGGAAATCTCGAAAAAGCGATGGCAAGAATAAAGCAGTTGTTCGAATCCTGATTAAAACTTACTAAGTTATAATTATTTAAACCCTGCCTCGACAGGGTTTATTTTTATGCATACATATTCATATTGTAGCTATATTTAAACAGGGTATTTAGCTGTATAAATATGGTTGCCGTATTATTTCAATTCATTTAGTATACGCATCCTCAATTCCCCGATAGCTCAGTTGGTAGAGCAATTGACTGTTAATCAATGGGTCCCTGGTTCGAGCCCGGGTCGGGGAGCCAAATACCAAAAAGGCTTAGCATATCGCTAAGCTTTTTTTTGCACGCAACCACGGCGCTAAATAAATGCCAGTTTGGCGATGAACAGGAAAGCCCGCTCGGTGGGCGAGGTTTATCGTTGAATTGCCCTGCGAATGAGCAGAAGCGAGCGGGTATATCGGCAGCTCAGATTGCTTTAGTCTCTGAGGGATTATTCACCGCAGCTTGCTGCGGGAAAGGCTGTTAACAAGTGGATTTCATACCTTTTGAAATATTTTGTCAGCGACAATTTCCCTGTATTGCGGATTTGGCTTTACCAGAATATCAACAATAAGCTTGACCTGTTTTTCCTGCATTTGCTCCTCTGTATACAACAGTGCAGTCTCGGGAACATACTTCGGGCTCATCCGCGATTTACCCAACTTCCATTTGTAGTCATCGAAATCCATGTAACCACCGGTTTTTAGTAACTTGTCGCATAAAAAGAACGTTAACGCGTCAATTGCCCAGGTGTGCGCTCCATCCAGATAAACATAGTCAAATAGTGGTTCATCTGATTCCCTTAGAATCTTCATCAGTGACCAGTTATATGAATCGAGGTATTTGTATGAGCTTCCCCATGTCTTCACATTCTCATAACCTTCGTTTGCCAGGTTATTGCTAACATCGATGACTTTGTCGTCATAGTCGAACAAATGCAGCGTACCCTGTCCATCGAGATATTTGGCGAATTGATAACTGGTTGCACCTTTCCAGATGCCAAACTCGGCGATCTGCAATTGATCTTTTGGAACGCAGTGCAAATCATTCTCTTTGGACAGAAGGAAACCGACTGTTTCCTTGTTGAATTTGCCGGCGAATTCACCAGCCTTGATTTGGTCAGGATACCAGTGATCAGTTGTGCTCATTATCATTTCTCAAACTGTGGAATATAAACTGCGGAAGTTGAATAGCCTGTAGACTCAAGCTACGCAGAATTGTTCATCGTGACGACTGTTACGAACTTGTAGCCTTAATGGTAGACAACTTCGCGGACACTCTCAGCGAGTGTCAAACAACACTAGTCCCATACCAGTGACGGTTCATCGAGTACTGCCGCTTGCTCACGCAGTGACAGTATATGTTCATCCCAATAGCATTCGCTAGCAAAACATGCAAAAGCCTGTTGAAATGCAGGGTTGGCAAAGCGACGGGCAAGCCAACTGGCGTAGTAGACATAAAATATAATTCTAACCCTCTTTTAGGTCTGTTATTCTAACCACTGTTTCGGAGGCTAACTAACAGACAATGAGCAATATCTTCTGGTCAAACCTGTTTAAGCAGGGACAAAATGAGATTGATCAAATAGCAAAGCTCTGGCAGCAAACTCCGCTTTTCAGTGGTATTCCTGCACGCCAGACCAGGCTGCTGTCTTCTAAAATGCATGTGCGCCAGTTCCAGGCCGAAGAAAATGTTTTTCACCAGGGAGATCAGGCCGCAGGGGCTATTCTGGTTCTAAATGGTTCGGTAAGTATTAAAGTCAGGAATACAAATCTGGCATTACTTGAATCAGGTGACTTTTTCGGTGAAATTGCGTTGGCAGAAACCGAAAAGCGCGTTGCAGACGCAATGGCGATTGAGGATTCGAGTCTGGTTTTTTTCCTCAAACAGGATCTTGAGGAATGGATAGAATACGAACCCAGGCTGGGTGCACGTTTTCTGCTCAATCTGTCGTCAGTTCTCGCCCATCGTTTATTTGAGGCAAATAAAATTCTGGCCACCGGGAAATCATGAGTAGTAATACTGCAGTGGGTGCTTCCAGTGCCAGTTTCGAGGCTTTCAAAACCTTTATTGTGGTTATAATTTTCGGCATGGCTGCAATCTATATGATGACACCGGTACTGATACCGATAATCATATCCTTTACTTTGTACGCTCTATTCGAACCAGCAACTATTTACCTGGTACGCCACAATATCAATCATTCCCTGTCTATTTTGATTGTGCTTGTATTGCTGGTTTTTTTCAGTTTTATAGCGATTGGTTTTGCTTTGCCTCAACTAATTGAACAGGCAAGCTTGCTACAGGCAAAACTACCGCAAATTCTGTCAAAGCTCGAGGTGTTTGTTTCGGATTATAGCCAGCAAATTTCTGAACTGGTTGGTGCTGAATTTAACGCGTCAGACATCATTATGTCGACTTTGTCGGAATCTTCCTCGCTGGCCCAGTCTCTACTATTAAATCTGTCAAACAAACTGCTGAATATTATTATATTTATGTTACTGGTACCGTTCCTGACTTACTACCTGTTAAAGGATTTTCGATCGGTACGAAACCGACTAATGAACTGGTTACCAAATTCGAGTTTTGAGCTGGGCTGGATTATTTATCGCCGTGTATCCAGTCAGTTGCTCGCCTATACTCGCGGCGTGATGATGCAGTCGATGATTATGGCAACTGTCAGTGCAATCGGTTTTAGTTTAATCGGTCTCGATATTCCTGTTCTTCTCGGTGCGTTGACCGGTTTGCTAAATCTGGTACCCTACGTCGGTCCGGTAATATCAATCCTGCTTAGCCTGCTGGTAGCTTCAGCGATGACACCCTTCGATCCGTCGCTGCTTTATCTATCAGTGCTGGTCATTATCACTGCACAAATTGTCGATAACGTCATTGTCATACCCTCCTTGATCGCAAATGCCGTCAATCTGCATCCTGTTGAAGTCATAGTTGGTATTATCATTATTGGTACTGCATTCGGAACCGTTGGGGTGATTCTGGCCATTCCAGCTCTAGCCACAGCAAAAATAATTTTCAGTAATCTTTATACCGATTACGATAATGCTGCAACAAAAATGTCCTTCAAACAGTCCGCTAACGCCTAGTTTTTTTTCAGTTGGTCAGCCAGCGATTCGAGTGCTTTTTTAAGGGCTTCATCCTCGATCCATTTTGCATTAGTCTCAATACTATCAATCGACTCCTTTGAGACAGATCGAGGCCTGGCAGTTGCCTGCCGCGATTCAATCTGTAGCAGGCTTGCGGGCATAGCTTTTATAGTTATTTTTCGATTGCCACCAAAAGTCTCGTCAAATTGCTGTGTGAGTTCCTTCATATGTAACCGTAGGTAATTAGCAATCTGTCCACTGACAGCAGCAATCACAACCTCTGCCTGATCCACATTTATAACCCTGACCGAATCGATTATATCCTCGGGCAACTGCTGAACCAGAAACTGCTGGTACTTTTCAGTTAAGCCTTTTATAGACTGGTAATTTGCTGGCAGAACCGATTGACACCAACGTAATAAGGACTTGTTAGCCATGAAGCAAGTTTACACTGATAGCGAGATAATTATCGCCTGCTACGCCGGGTTAGCTGTCGCTTAGCTTGCGTTTGCGGAAGTTCAAGCTTTAGTCTTTGGTAAAGCCTCGCAATAACATCGTCCTCAAAAAATCGATATTTACCCGGCTTGAGCCACTTCGGCAAATTAAACTGATCATAACGCACTCGCTGTAGACGACTGACTTCAACCCCTACCGATTCCCAGAGCCGGCGTACCTCTCGATTACGCCCTTCTCGAAGAATGACGTGATACCAGTGATTAGTACCTTCTCCACCACTATCAATTATCTCATCAAAACGTGCTAAGCCATCTTCCAGCATGACACCTTTTTGCAGTTGGTTGATCATATCCATACTAACACTACCATGCACACGAACCGCATATTCCCGCTCGACTTCAAATGAAGGATGCATGAGTCGATTCGCCAGTTCGCCCTGATTGGTAAACAGAATCAGACCGCTGGTATTGATATCGAGCCGCCCGATGCTAACCCAACGCCCACGACCAGGAGAAGGTAGTTGCGCGAAGACATCCTTACGCCCCTCGGGATCCGCACGGCTACAGACTTCACCGACGGGCTTGTGGTACATCAAAAGACGCGGCTTAAAGTCAGCGCGTTCAATACGAAGAACTTTGCCATCTATGGAAATTTTTTCCTGACCGTTGACCTGGTCACCCGGCTTCGCGGGATTGCCGTTCACAGCTATGCGTCCCTGCTGCAACATCTGGTCAATTTGACGACGTGAGGCAACACCCCGGTGAGCGAGAAACTTTTGTATTCTTTCCAATTTTTGGCAATGCCTTTATTTAAGCGCCCAACGTTGGCCTATGCCCGTCGAGGATTCAGAAATCAGTGTTTTCGCGTCAGCATCCAGCTTTAGATCGAGAATCGTGGCAGAATCGGGTTGTACCGATTCCTTCACCTTAGGGAGCCAGGCCTGCGCCCGCGCCCCGCTGGCAACATTCCAGATATCGATCGATTTAGCCGCTCGACCGGTCGCGAGGATGCGATTATTATCTGAAAAATCGGCTGACACAAGTGTCATGCGTATTTCATCGAGTCGTGAAACTAACTTGCCCTTTCCTTTTGTCGAGTAAACGTGCGCATCGCCGATAAATGCATTGGCAAGCGCATACTCACCATCATCCGACAATTCGACCAGTGAAATTTTATATTTTAGATTTTTCGACCACAAATGCTTACCGTCTTTCAGAGACCAGAGACTGGCATGCCAGTCATCCGAGCCTGTCAATGCAAAACGTCCGTCTTTAGATAAAGAAACGCTGGTTACTTTTTCATGATGTGGAAATACATATCGCATCTTACCTTCGACCATGTCGAAATAAACCGCCTGGTTGTCGCGGCTACCGATTAAGGCATATCGACCATCTGCTGAAATATCAATGTCGGTTAAGTTTGGCCATGCCCAGTATCCGGTTAATCGCCCGGTTTTTGTCGACCAGCGGGCTAGCGACTGTTGTTCGATAGTGACTAGCACACTGCCCCGTTCGGAGAAGGCACCGCCGATCATACCACCCTCGCTACCCTCTTCATGTTGAAGACTGAACATAACCTTATTCTTCGCCAGATCCCAGACTCTGCCATACCCCCCGATTGCGCCGGTCATCAGATATTTTCCGTTTGGACTGATAGCCGCACCGTAGGAACCCGTATCGGCATGAACCCAGGTATCGAGTGCCTGCCTGTTTTCGCCACAGCCGCTAAACAATACAATTATAAATAATGACAGAAGATTGCGGGTACGAAAGCACATAATAGATCTTTACTAAGCAAACTGTAGTGCGGGAAAATCCCCGCAACTGGTTAACTGAGTATAGGTGCTTAATTGACGCCAGCTTCGTTTTTTTCGCTAAGTGCCAGTTCAGGATGGTATTGATCGAGATCGCGTATTTCGGCCAGGGTGGGTAACTCGTTGAGCGATTTCAGGTTAAAATAATCGAGAAATTCACGAGAAGTCCCATAAAGCGTCGGCTTACCAGGCACGTCTTTGTGTCCCAGCGGCTTTACCCATTCACGTTCCTGCAAAGTCCTGATGATATTAGTGCTGACACTGACACCACGAATATCTTCAATCTCTCCTCGCGTTATCGGCTGTCGATAAGCAATTAGCGCGAGCGTTTCCATTAGCGCTCGGGAGTAACGCGGTGGTTTCTGTTCCCATAAACGAGATACCCAGGTCTCGTAGGCCGGCTTGACCTGTAGACGGAACCCGGAAGCCACCTGTTTTAACTCCATACCACTGGTTTGATATTGATCAGTCAATTCCTGAATAGCCTGGCGAATATCATCCTTATCAGGTTGCTCGAGATCTCCAACGAATAAATCAAACAGATTATTAATCGATAATGGCTTGTCGCTGGATGCAAACAGAGCTTCTAGTACAGGTTTGAGTTGTTCTAAATCCATATCTCTCTCTTCAGGAAATAGCCTTAATGTATATCGGAGAATAAGGTTCGCTCTGTACCAGTTCGATGAGCGACTCCTTAAGCAATTCGAGTATAGCCAGAAAACTGACTACAACGCCCATACGCCCTTCTTCAACACTAAAAAAATCATAGAAGCTGGTGAAATCTTCTGCCGAAATTTTCTCGAGAACTCGAACCATACGCTCTCTTACCGATAACGGTTCACGTTCTACGTGGTGACTGGCAAACTGCTCCGCACGGTTGACAACATCGCGAAATGCCGTTAGTAAATCTTTGATCTGTACTTCCGGCAGAGGGATCTCAATTTCAAATTTTGGAATTTCGATATTCGGCAGATGAATTTCTCGCTCAAGCCGGTCAAGAGCATCAAGGTCTTGCGCAGCTTTCTTAAATTGTTCATATTCCTGTAAACGGCGGATCAGTTCGGCGCGAGGATCTTCTTCGTTATCGGCTTCGACTGGCCGCGGTAACAGCATTCTCGACTTGATCTCTGCCAGCATCGATGCCATCACCAGATACTCGGCTGCCAGCTCCAGTTCAAGCTCCTCCATCAAATGGATATATTCCATGTACTGCGCGGTAATCGCCGCAATCGGAATATTGAGAATATCGATATTCTGACGTTTAATCAGGTAAAGCAGCAGGTCGAGAGGGCCTTCAAATGCTTCAAGAAAGACCAGCAACGCATCGGGAGGAATGTATAGATCCTGCGGGATGACCGTTAAAGGCTCCCCCTGAACCAGTGCAAACGGCATTTCCGATTGATTTGACGCACTATGACTGAATTCACTATGCATAGATTTAACGCGATGTCAGGCCCATAACCTTACGTACTTCCTCAATAGTATCCTGGGCGACATCACGGGCAGATTCGCAACCTTCACTGATGATACTATCGACGCCGGATAAATCGTTCAGGTAATCCTTGATACGCGCCTGTATCGGCTTTAACTCTTCGCGTACCGCATCGATAATATATTGCTTGCAATCGATACAACCAATCGAGGCTGTCTGGCATCCATCGGATAGCATGTCTTTGATTTCATCCGAGGTATAAACCTGGTGCAAAGACCAGACCGGGCATTTTTCCGGATTACCCGGATCGGTACGTCGAACTCGAGCAGGATCGGTCGGCATGGTTTTAATCTTTTTCGTTAGCTCATCCGGAGATTCTCTCAGTGCGATAGTATTACCATACGACTTGGACATTTTCTGACCATCAATACCCGGCATTTTTGATGATACAGTCAATAACGATTGAGGTTCTGGTAGAATAATTCTGCCGCCGCCATCGAGAAAACCGAGTAATCTTTCGCGGTCACTGAGGCTGATATTCTGTTGCGAATCTAGCAATGCCTTTCCGATCGACAGGGCTTCACCATCACCCTGCTCCTGGTATCGTTTTCGTACGTCTTTATAGAGCTTTGCATTTTTCTTGCCCATTTTTTTAATTGCCGTCTCAGCCTTTTTCTCAAAACCGGCCTCTTTACCATAGAAATGGTTGAAACGCCGTGCAACCTCTCTGGTCAATTCGACATGCGCTACCTGGTCTTCACCGACCGGTACGTAACCTGCCTTATAAATCAGAATATCTGCACTTTGTAACAGCGGATAGCCGAGAAACCCATACGTCGCGAGATCCTTATCCTTCAGTTTTTCCTGTTGATCTTTGTAACTCGGCACGCGCTCCAGCCATCCTAGCGGCGTAATCATGCTGAGAAGTGTATGCAACTCTGCATGCTCGGGAACTCGAGACTGTATAAATATAGTGGAATTACCAGGATTCACCCCTGTTGCCAGCCAGTCGATGACCATGTCTCGCGAACTTTCACCGATAATAGCTGGATTCTCGTAATGAGTGGTTAACGCATGCCAGTCGGCTACGAAGTAAAAACATTCGTAACTATGCTGTAGTTCGATCCAGTTTTTCAGTACGCCGTGATAATGTCCTAAATGTAACAACCCTGTGGGACGCATTCCGGAGAGTACGCGGTTGTTCTGACCAATTGTGATGTTCAATAAATGAATTCCAGCGAGTAAGACGACAGGCGCAGATTATACTGTATGGGGTTGAGTCCCGTCGACCGATGAAATGATCGCTATTGCTCGAGAAAATCGACATTCCCTTTGCCATGACGGATGATTTCCGGTGTGCCATTAATAAGGCTTATCACGGTTGTCGGCTCAATACCACAGAATCCTCCGTCGATCACCAGATCGACCGTGTGCTCGAAAGCTTCCCGAATTTCAATAGCTTCATCAAGCGCCTGGTGACTTCCAGGAGGAATCAGAGTGCTGCTCATAATGGGTTGCCCCAGTTCCAGCAGCAGGTCGTGAACAATATTGTTGCCCGGAACTCGCACTCCGATAGTTTTTCGTTTGGGATTCATCAAGCGACGCGGCACTACCGATGTCGCTTTTAACAAGAAAGTATAAGGCCCGGGTGTAAGAGTTTTCATTAAACGGTAATCCGAGTTAGATACCTTCGCATAAGTTCCTATCTCGGACAAATCGCTACATACCAGCGTAAAGTGATGATGTTTATCGGTTTTTCGAATTCGCTGAATACGTTCCATCGCCGATTTATCACCGATATGACAGCCCAGTGCATAACTGGAATCTGTCGGGTAAACCACCAGTCCGCCCCGATCGATGATGGAAACGGCCTGTTGGATTAAACGTTTTTGAGGATTATCCGGATGAATGTCGAAAAACTGCGCCATCGGTCAAATATCTAATAGATCGAAAAATAGTCTCGCTGCATAGAGAGCAGTCTTCAAAAAAAAGGCGCCTCGATGAGGCGCCTCGGTTTCCTAACAGAAAGTAATCCTGATTAGAAATTAATACCCAAAAAGCCAATGAGTTTGTCATCGTCAGCTGCGTCCATTGAGATAAAATCTACACCCCAATATGCGCCGCCACCTAATGAATTTGTATACTCGACTTCAGTAACATCGGAATCATCGGCGTCATACATACCCAGATTGATCTTAAAGTTTCCACCATCGCCGACGCCCATATTAAAGCCTACGCTAGTTACACTGCTATCGTCGTCTGTACCGTTGTCACCAACAGCTAAACCAAGAGTGATATCACCCATAGTGTATGAACCACCAACCAGTGAACCACTTTCACCCGCTGGGACTTCACCCTGTGCAGCTACGTCACTAGCGTTTACAATCTGAACACCAAATGTGAAACTATCGCCAGAAAAGCCAATACCGGCCAAAGTGGCAGACTCACCAGAACCATCTTGAGTCATGCCTACGCCGAAATTCACATCACCAGCCCCACCACGATATTGAATGGTGTTAGCAGGAGAAGTGTTGTGAACGTTAGACGCAGCGTATGTTGTACCGAAAGTACCGGCCCAAACACCGTTTAAGGCGTATCCGGCGAAATCGCCATACTCACCCGCGATGATCTTGCCGAAAGAACCGCCTAAAGCAATCCAGGATTTATCGTTTGTGAGTTTATCAGTTTCTGCTTGAGCTTCGTCTTGTTCGAATTCGATACCGTAGCTGACGGTCATACCAGTACCCAGATCTTCTGAACCTTTAAATCCGAATACCAGTTTATTTGAATCCATACCGAGATCAGCCTCGTTAACAATAGCCAGACGGATTTTACCGTAAAGGCCTTCTGAAGCGCCCGGGCCAGCAATGGCAGTACCAGATATTGCAGTTGCGATAGCCGTAGCTAATATAGTTTTTTTCATAATTTAAATACCCTAATTTATTTGTTTGGAGTCATACTAGTATGTGTGAAAAACAACAGTTTCTTACAACGAGGGCGATCATACATTAAATTTGTAACTTAGCAACAAAAATATACCAATAAAGCAACATATATTTAAATTAGTGGTATTTGCACGACTA
>JAAEOZ010000038.1 GCA_024222685.1 Gammaproteobacteria bacterium
ACTGGCTCGCGTCCAGCCCCCCACTAGCAATAATTTCAAGAGGCCCCGCAGGTAACAACTGACCGTCAGTTTCTAAACCAATCGTCTGCATGCCAGAGAGGTAGAGATCCGATGAAATATTGTTAATTCCATTGGTTTCGACCGTTTCTCTGGACTTGCTGTGCAAGGTTTCAAGTACACCTTTTCGCATGAGCGGTAAATAATCCGCCTGATAATAGCCCCCGATACAGCTGATTCCCCTGGCAATAGATACCAGTAAATACGAGATAAAAATGGATGGCAGCAAACGGCCATCTTGCAGACCCTGTGTAATACTTGTAGCGGTGAACGGGATTGTCCATAGTCGCCCGCTATCGTCAGCACCACGCAGTTCGAAACCTTTTCCTTTTTGAACTTCCGTAACACACAGAGGGATCTTTTTGCCTTTAATATCAATCCCCCAAAAGAACATAGTCCCATGGGACAAATCTGTTACATTGGGGCCTCCCGCTATTGCTGACTCGGAACCTCGTTGCAACAGCTTTTCGTATTGCCAGCATCCACGTTGCCCATCCAGGTTTTCAATCAGTCGCTGCCGCAGCTCCGGATCGAACATCAGTTGATAGCAAATGGTTGATTTATCAAACAGATCTTTTCCCAGTAAACGGCCGACAATGTTTTCGAGTTCAATGTACACAAGTTCTGAACGGCATGACTTATCTCGAAACAGGCGTTGCCAAAAACGATGATTTACAACCGTGGCTTGCCTCGAATAAGCTGGGAACTCCTGGCCGACATTGGTAAAGTCATCAAAAACCGCATTCAAGGTTGACTCGATAGAGTGGGCCAGTTTCCCATCGTCGATAAGCTTTTTCGCTCTGGCTCGAGAACGATCCAGCATTTCGGTGGTAAATGGTCCCGCGACACTAACCAGCTTTCTCTTGTAACTGTCTGGAAATAAGGGCAACTTGCAAATCCCTCCATCTCCATTAACCTCTGCACCAGAATAGATAAGAAGACCACGCGGATAGGTCAGATTATTCAGCGGCACGCTTCCGCAGGCCAGAACCGGAACAGTTTTTAATGGCTTGCCATTGCCCCTTTTACGCATTGAAAACAAAAGATTTGATTGTGTGGACTGGGCAAAAGTATCAATACCATGATGGTTCGCAGTCAACACCTGAGGCATCTCCTGCAGATCTTCAAAAATGGCCTTTCCAAGCTCGGAACCCAGTGTTTCACTGGTGTAGTTGGCAATTTCGGTTATGAAATCCTGATTGCATTGAAATCCAGACAATTTCTGCTGATCCAGTTGCTTAACAAAATCGCGTAATTTCACACTTTCATGGCGCGAAAGCAATGTGTCGACAGACGGCAACAAATCCCTGATACCGGATATGTAGGTTGATACCGAGCCAGGTGTATTATTATGCAAGTGTGGCCCTTTGATCTTCAAAACTTGTAGTGTGATTCATGACGAAGATAGCCAATATCAACATGGCTCCGATATAGCAATATCCAAGGTAGTTAATGGCCTCATTTAAATCCTCCGACAATAGAACCCAACCGAAAATCACCGGACCAATAACCTGACCGATGCGACTTATTGATCTAAAAATACCGAGCGCAGTTCCCTCGCCCAATTGTTGCGATTCCTTTAACTCCAGAACCATTGTGCTTTGTGAGGATAGTACAAAACTGCTCGACAAACCGAGGAAGAATATCGAAACAATCATTGAGCCAAGTCCGAGATCGGTATTGAAAATCGAAAAGGCCAGGCCGCCCAACAGTCCACCAGTCAACATGTAGTACTTTTTATTTTGTGACCGATCAATAAACCGACCAATCAATGGTCCAAAGTAGATCAGGCAAATCCCATAGAGAATCAAAGCCTGACCGATTGTGGACTCTCTCGCTCCAATCTGATCGAGGTAAACCGGAGTGAAAAAATGCAAAAATCCAGCGACCGCGATCGATGCCGGTAGACTACTTAAAAAAGACAGTGCAATAAAAACCGGATTCCCAATAAACTTAAGTAGTGGCATAAGCCTGATTTTATGTTTCGGCTTTTGATTTGATTCAGAATCGCTATTAGTCTGCTTGATGAGCGAGTGCATGAATACCAATGAAAAGATAATCAAGACCAGCACCACGACTGCTCCTATAAAAAACACTTTCTCGTAACCGAATCTTTCGGCGAGAAACGCGCCTGCCGCCGCACCACAGATGCTCCCGGAATAAAGTCCAGCAAAAAGACTGGCAAACCCCAGGGCACGCCCGCTTTTTCCACCGAAACTAACAATCAATCCCTGTGCCGACATCAGCGTCAATCCATAACCAACTCCGACCAGCGCCCTCGACAAGATAAACATCAAGGCATCGTCGGCTACCCATGAGCACAAAGAACCAGCTCCCACTATGAATAGCCCAACAAAAAATGGTTCGTGCCAGCCCCGGCGATCCGTCCATACCCCGGCAATCAGGAGGAAAATCCCCACACATAGAAATTCGGCTGAAATGGGGAGTCCTAGGACAATGTTCCCGGGCAAACCAAACAATTCAGCGTCAAATTTCTGCATGTGAAGTGGTACAAACGACATCGAGAGGTCAATTGCAAACAGAAACAAAAACATGGCAGGTCGAATAAACCCTAATTCGTAACACAATTTACGATGATCGGTTTGCTTCTCCTTAACCAGTAAGTGTAGATACAGCAATAAACACTCAACCATTACCAGAGTTGTTATGAAGAGAATGGTTATCCCATTGGTAAACATCGATAATGAAGACTTAAATATATCGCTCTTTGAAATGCGAATAAATATATTCCCGTTGAGCCTGTTTTCCGGGCTGAATGCGGACAACTTTTCCGTAACCAGAAGTTGCTGTTCCGATAAACGGCCTGTTAATACACTTTGAAATGCAGACTCAATCCCGGTGTTCTGGCTCCTGTCGTCCTGATGCCGGTAAACAGGAATTCCACGTGAATTGGTAAGTATGATCGTTTCGAAATTATCAAATAGAGAAAAAGTATCACTAAAGCCAAACCGTTGTTCACTAATATCCAGACCGGCATTTCTCAACGATAGTCGATGGTCCAGCCTGGAAGAGATTTCGGTCGAAGTTTCTCGTGCATTATCTTTGGACATATCGAGAACCTGACTTCCAAAAATAACGGTATTAACAATCAGAGAGAAGGATAGGGTCGCCAGCATGATTAACACAAAATCAATGACGAATTCCTTCTTGTTATTCACATGGTTTTTAAATGCCAGATGGAAATAAAGAAGCCAGATACCAAAAACACTGAACACCCCTACTACTAGCGTGGGAGTAATATGTTCGTTCAACCTGGGGACAATCGAATTTCTCAACGCCTCTTTCTGGAACTGAAAAACCAGACTGACAATCCAGCGACCCTTATTGTCGAAAAGCAGACGTGGCACGTAATAACTGCGGTTATCTTCCACGAATTCCAGCCCGGCTGAAGAATCACCGTTGGTGATCTCCAACATTTGCTCTACTAACTCGGATGGCGTATCAATTTCCGCATCTTCGCTCGCAGTGGTCACCAATTTCGATCCGCTTCTCAAAACAATCGACAAATTCACCAGTTCATTATCGCGTAAATAGCTTTCATCCAGACCGGAGACTTTTAATTTCTCCCAATGTAGGATGATCGCCTGGCGCTGGCGATCAAGAATTTCTCTCATTTCGTCGACCGACAAACGTCTATTACTGGCCAGTATTTTTTCAACCGCGTCACTTGCCGACTCAATCTGAACTAGAAATCGCTTTATTTCGGAAACCTGATAGCCATCCGTCAATGCTGACCTGAGAAACGCAGAGTTGACGATAAGTGCGATGGCCAGTAAAACCGCCGAGCCCATTGCTAATTTAAACTTCATTTCAGAATAGCCACTTCAGTCTTTGATCAGGACTCTGTGTACTTAAATTTGACTGGCATGCTGAAAAGGCGGGTGATCAGGTTTGCTCATGGGCGACTCAAATCGAAAATCTATTGCCGCCACAATATTCGGCTGTCCCTCGAGCACCCAGCCATCTTCGCTACTGTTTACTGCCATGATGGCGTCTGATTTAAACCACCGACACCTATGGGGCAGGATTTTTATACCGTTTCCTTCATAACCCTGAAAATATCTCACGATATAGGCGACAGCGACAGCGCCAGTACCACAGGCTAGTGTTTCCCTGTATACCCCACGTTCGTAGCAACGATATTCTATCGAATCGGGGCCTGGCCCCTTTCTAACAAAATTAACATTAACGCCTGCAGGAAATCTATCCCGATAATGAGCATTCAGGTATTGTCCTATGTGGTCTATCAACCATGTACCGAATTCACCACGTCGTTGAAGCAGTGGCCCGGCCACCTGGTTTCCTTCCGTGCTGGCAAAAAATGCTTCGGTATACCTGGCAATCGGTGAATCTTCATCGTCCAGCAAAAAAACCAGGTGCGGTTCTCCAGTAAATATTAAATGCCCCGATAAAACAATTTCTGTGTCCTCGGAGTAGGATTTCAAATCATGGCTTCTAAACTTCACAAACAGATTATTGATGGTCTGAATTTCACCGACAAATTGATCAGATCGATGTTTTGTGCGGATATCATCAGGGAGTTTTCGGGGCATGCCAAGATTAACCCATCCGTAGGATTTAGCCGGTGTAAAACCAATTGCGGTCACATTTACCTTAGCGAGAGGTATCTCTGTCATAATGTGCGCGCTTTCTACCTCGTATTGCTCCGACATATAGTTGGCTATGCACATCAATCCGTTACCACAACATAAAGCCTCCTGACCATCAGGCTCAAACATTCTGAAGATATAGTCAGCTCTGGGTTTGGGAAGCTTTTTCCAGTAGCCATTAATGTCATTGATAGCCTCTAAATTACCTGTGTTACAATCTTGAATCACAAGAAAATTATCAGCACCGATACCAAACTGTGGATCGGTTACCTGCCGTGCAAATTCAGCAAAAAGGGTCTCCTCAAGAATCTCGTCATCAGTTCCATCGTAGATTAAAAAACTATTGCCAAAGCAGTTGGACTTCACAACTTTGATATCGAGCGTGTCTCGTATGACACGTAAATTGGTAATAGTCATATAGGTGTTCTTCAATAGTTCATCAAATAAAAAGGATTATGCTGCCGGGCGCTGTGTCTCCCACTCTAGCATTTCGCAAATCTTTGGAAATAATTGTTCGATTTCCTGGTGAATTTCACTAGCACCATCAATCCTGTTATCTCGTGCCATCTCTTCAAGCTTTGCACTTAACTCGAATATCTTTCGGGCACCGATATTCCCACTTGCCGATTTCAGGCTGTGGGCAAATTCTCGAATTGACTCGCAGTTTTCATCTTGTATCGATAGACTCAGATTGGTAATTATTTCAGGCACGCTAGTGCGATAGATTTCAAACAGTTGCTTCAGAATGTCGGGAGATTGTGGGCTCTGCAATGCCCTGATATTGTTTAGCGTATTAGCATCCAGCAGCGAATCCCCATCGGGCACTGCAGATTTATCGGCTTCGTCTGTAGGCGTTGTAAATAAATTGCCGGTAGTGCTTTCATGCTCGTCCTTTATATCGTACCATTTCAGGATAATATCTCTCAGTTGCGGCATCGTGAAAGGTTTGCTGAGGTAATCGTTCATGCCACAGGCGAGACATTTATCTCGGTCCTCTTTTTGAGCATTCGCGGTTAACGCCACTATCACAACACCCTCTTCGATACCTGATTCTCGTTCTTGAGACCTGATAATTCCTGTTGCCTGGAAACCATCCATCTCGGGCATTTGACAGTCCATCAGTATCATATCGAATTGATGTTTTTCATTCATCAAAACAGCATCTTTACCGTTTTCAACTATTGTAAATTCACAAGCAAAAATTCGTAGCACTTCGGTAATAAGCTTCTTGTTGACGGGATTATCCTCAGCAACAAGAATTTTTGCACCGACTTTGGTACCGGCGAAGCTGTTTTGGACAGCAAGATTTTCATTTCGATCGAGCCAAAACTGGCTATCCGCTGATAGCATTCTCTGAATTGCCACTCGTGGGACCGGTTTTGCGATTGCGAAGTCCACGCCTTCCAGGGCCGGGACCTCATCGTTAAACATTTGCTTTAGCAATACCAGTAAACCGCAGCGCACGAATTCGCTTCCACAGAACTCCCGCAAATCGGCAATATAGTCACGATAAGCAGACAGGTCCTGTTGTGAACCTGCATCGAAAATAATGATATCAAAACGCCTGGCAGGCACCCTATGCTGGCGTGTAAACTCTGAAATTTCATCGAAGGTAATGACTAAGGGTAGCAATCCCTGCTCGGCAGCAATTCTCTTTCCAAGACTGGCACCGAGAACCCTGGAGTCAGTCACCAAAAGTAATTTTTGTGCCAGGGCTCTCTGGTCTTCGTCAATATGCACCTCGAGGGGCACGCTGGCTTCGATGGTTTGCAGTGGAACGGTAAACCAGAATGTTGAACCTTCACTCTTATGGCTGCTGACACCAATTTCACCACCCATCAGTTCGACTAAATGTTTACATATAGATAGACCAAGGCCTGTTCCTCCGTAACGTCGCGTGGTTGAACTGTCGGCCTGGGAAAACGAGTTGAAAATCTGTTCCTGTTCATTGTCATCGAGTCCGATTCCGGTATCTCGAATGGCAACCTTGACCGTTACCTGGCCACTACTCCTATCGATAACATTCGCCGATATTTCGATGTAGCCCTGTTCGGTAAACTTTATGGAGTTGCCACATAGATTCGTGATGATTTGTTGCACTCGTGATGGATCTCCTATGTAGCTCTGAAACAACGCCAACTCAGGTGAGCAAACGAGTTCCAGACCCTTGTTTTGTGCCATTTCCGCGAACATTGCGCCGGTAGCTTCCAAAATATCGCCAGGACAAAATTTTGTCTCCTCTAATTCCATTTTTGAGGCTTCGATCTTTGAAAAATCAAGAATATTGTTGATGATCGATAACAAGTTGTTACCGGATTCTCGCAAAGTCACTACAAAATCATTTTGCCGACTATCCAGGCTGGTATGTGTCAACAGCTCCATCATGCCGAGCATTCCGTTGATGGGTGTCCGAATTTCGTGACTCATATTCGCCAGAAATTCACCTTTCGCGCGACTGGCTTCTACCGCAGCTTCTCGCTCCAGGCGTTCCTTTGCCGCTGTTGATTCTATGGCGGCAGTAATATTTTTTTTCAGTTCCTTTTCCATAAACACAAAGGACTGCGCCAATCGACCTACCTCGTCGGTGTACTTCAAGGGCAGATTGGCAATCTGATCCGATGATTTTGACTCCTTGGTAAAATCAACTTTTGGCAAAATTTTCGCGTAATCGCTAAGCACTTTTAGTGGTTTCGAAATTTTTGAAACAAAGACAAAAGTAAACACAGTGCTAACCAGAAATATAAGGCCGATTACCAGCATCTGCCGCTGCAGCATTTCCTTGCCCGGGGCTTCGATTTCCACCACAGGGACTACCACTGCAAAATACCAGTCGAAGGCCTTAAAATAACTGACATGCGCCTCCAATAGCTCATTTTTATTGCTGTTAGGATCCGGGTATCGGATAGAGTCTATATTCTCGTTGAAGGCGCTCTTAAGATCATTGGTTAGTAAGTTACCGGTGTTGGCGTTGAGGACATCGCCGAATTCAGAGGCTTCCAGGCCTGGCGGCGCAATCAGAATTTCCCCCTCGCCATCGAATAAAAAAGCATACCCTGTGCTGGCAATTTTGATCTTGCTAAACGTTTTTTCGAGCAATTTGACAATGCTGTTAAGTACTCTTTCGCTCTCTTTTTCTATATTGTCAAAATCAATGGCAACACCGATTGTCCAGTCCCACTCCCGTAGAGGAATGAAGTAAGCCAATTTATTAACCGCTTTTCCTTTATCTTGCCAATGAAATACCGCAATTTCACCTTCGTCACGAAGATTTTGATTATTCATAACTTTGACAAGAAGCCGGCTTTTTATATCGTAGACAGTGCCAAAATTTTCGAAAGTGTGTTCGGTATTCGAGGAGCCGACGACCTTCCCACTGCTGTCAAATACAAAAACATCTATCTGTTCATAACTTAGGTTAGACAACCAGTTTATCGCTCTTTGCTTCGAAGAAATATTGTTGGTGCTCTGCTGACTGTCAATCGCATCAAATTCTCTGAAAACAGAAAAACTGATATGACCGAGATTTTTAAGATCGGTCTTCATTCGGTTGAGAATGTCAATTTTATCTGCGATTAGTCGATTGTATCCACCCAGAATATTCAGGCGGACAAGTTCAAGTACATTCCGCGCCGACTTTTGCTGCGCATCAAACATCGTCTTACCGACATCCCGCTGCGTAAAGTACATAATACTCGTCGCGGTAACGACGAGCACCAGGCTGATAAGAAAAACAATCTTTGAACTAATCGAGTTATACAGTTTTAGTGCCATTGAGTGACCGACCCAGCTATTTCATTCTCAGAATCCGAATCCGAATCCGAATCCGAATCCGAATTCATTTTCCGAACTTCCCAGGCTTTCAACCAGGTGGTGAAGTCTTCCGGTGGCAAAGCCAAACTTACCAGGCTTCCCTGAATTTCATCACAATGCTCTTGAGCCAGGATTGTCTTCTGGGTATAAGTTTCGACACCCTCAGCTATAACAGTCATGCCTAAACTGTGCGCGAGCTTGATAATGCCACTTACGATGGCCGTATATTGATTACTGGAATCAATTGGACGGATAAACGATTGATCAATTTTCAGGGTATTCGCCGGCAGGCTTCCGAGATATGACAACGAAGAATAACCTGTTCCAAAATCATCAATCGCCAACCTGCATCCCATCTTTATAAATTTATTTAAGAAGTTCAGGCTACTTTCAAAATTCTCCAGTAATGTGCTTTCAGTTAGCTCAAATTCAACCAGGTGATTACTGATCGGACTATCCATAATAAACTCGACGATCCGCTTCATTGCCTGTTCATCGAGGAGTTGCTTTGGCGAGATGTTGACACTGACACTAAAGTCACAATTTATTTCTGATTTCCATTTTACTAATTGATTACAAGCGGTTTTTAACACCCACTTGCCTAGCTCACCTATCAAACCCTCCTCTTCGGCGATTTCGATGAACTCTATTGGTGAAATTGCCCCCATGGTTGGATGATTCCATCGACATAAAGCTTCTACACCGACTAATGTATCGTCGAGCAGGCTAACTTTGGGCTGGTAATAAACTTCAAGTGTCTCCTTTTCCACCGCCTTTCTTAAATCATTTGCGAGAGAGAAATTCCTGGTCACCCGATCATTTAATTCCTGCTTGAAGTACCTGAAATTCGCGGAACCTTCTTTATTTGCGAACCCCTTTGCTATTTCTGCATTTTTAATCAGCCGGTTGGTTGAATTACCGTCAATTGGGGCAAGACTAATGCCGGCTGTGGTGGTGATGTATATTTCCCTGTCTTTTAACTGAAATGCTTTCCTGAACTGTTCCGTCAGTCGCTGTAGAAATACCGATGCAGCTTGCAGACTACTTATTTCAGAAAGCACAATAACATATTCATCGTTTTTCAATTTTGCGGTTAGCTGTTGATAGCTGATATCTTCCTGATCCTGGGTAACGAACAACTGCCGAGACAATAGATCACTTTCCCTGCAGAGATTTTTTATGCGCTCTGCAATCATCTTGATTAAATTCTCCGCAGAGCCTTGATCCAGACTTTCTAAAACCTTGTCGAATTTATCGACGCCAAACACAATCACTGCCGTCGTATGATGAAAGCGCATGGCAGCTTTCAAAAGTCGATCCAGGTGTTGGATTAAAAGGCTACGATTCGGAAGACCTGTTAAATCGTCGTAGTAAGCAAGGGCGTGTATTCTTTTTTCAGTGTCAATTCTATCCGTAATATCCTGCATTGTTATAACCATGTGATCCAATGCTTTGGGATTTGACCGATGTTCTGATATTTGCAAAATGAACCGAATGCTGCCATCCGTCCGAACCACCCGATGTTCGAGATTTAGCGCATCACCCTGTACCAGCGACTGGAAAATTGAAGATTTAACCCTGTCTTTGTCGTCGGGGTGAACGAAGTTGATAAAATTATCGAAGTTGGTGAATGCAGACTGCTCCGGCAGCAAAAGAATTTCGCGCACACCTCTGGAGCAATGCACAATTTCATGAGCCAGATTCCATTCAATATGACCAAGATTAGCTATTCGCTGTGCGTGATTTGATCGCTGTTGAGATTTCCTGAGTTCTTCTGCTGTATTTGCCGCACGCAAAATATAGTCAATTCGAAATCCCAGCAATATATAGTTAATCGGCTTTGCGACAAAGTCAGTGGCGCCAACCTCGAAAGCTTTTTTAATTGAATCGGTATCGTCCTGCCCAGTGAGCATCAGGATGGGTACATTCTTTCCATTCTCCAATTCTCGAATAGACTTGCAGGCTTCAAATCCATCCATTTCAGGCATTCTTATATCCAGTAGGATAATATTGAATACATTGTTTGACGAGGCATCTATTGCCTCTAATCCATTGCCAACAGTCGTAACAATATATCCTTTCTGCTGAAGCAGTGCGCTCATAGTGAGCTGGATACCAATGTCGTCATCTGCTAACAATGCCTGCAATTTTCTAGGTGAATTTGATTGGGATTGATTCATGCAAACGATTCCTGTCAGATCAAATATCTTGGAATTCGGTGATGTTTGTTCTATCAACATCGACCGCTATAGTTTCCGTAATCTCACTCGCGCGCTTTGGTTCCATGATCGAAAATCCCTGGGCATACTCGCAAGAAGCACTTCGTAAATTCTCATAAATCGCACCGGATGCACTCCCCTCGGCGACTACCGTCATACCGAGGTTATGCGCCAGGGAAACAATTGCATTAACGATCTGCTGTTTATCCGAGCGGTCATCTAATTCACTGATAAATGTTCGATCAATTTTTAGTTCATCGAAAGGATACTCATGAAGATAGCTAAAAGAGGAATATCCAGTGCCAAAATCATCGATAGACAAATGTATGCCTCGC
>JAAEOZ010000039.1 GCA_024222685.1 Gammaproteobacteria bacterium
CCTCGGTAAGCGCCTTATCCCCGATAATTAGAAACCGATAAATTGATAACCTCCCGAAATCTGCTTATAGCGCTTTTTGCGACCGTCATATCTTTTAGCACGCTATACGTCCCTCAGCCGATGCTGCCTATGCTGGCAGATGAATTTAATATTTCTGCAAGCCAGGCGGGTTTACTAATTACGGTTACCTTTTTACCGCTAGGGCTGGCCCCGGTGGTATACGGATATTTTTTACAGGCAATTCCGGCACGCCTGATGTTAACGGTGGCGCTGATTCTGTTAATGGTTGATCAACTGGCCTTTTATCTGGTCTCCGAGTACTGGCATCTGCTCTTGCTGAGAAGCATTCAGGGGCTGCTATTGCCCGCTGTTTTCACTGCCTTAATGACTTACTGTTCGAGTATGGCGGACGGTGGTCGTATTCGACGAACCATGGGAATTTATATCGGTGCTACCATACTCGGTGGCTTCCTGGGTCGAGTCATCGGTGGTTTTTTTGCCAGTGGCTATGCCTGGCATACCGCATATGTGGTTATGGGTTGCCTGTTGATACTGCCTTTAATTGCATTGCGTTACGCCAGTGCTGATGCGGAAATTAGTTTTAGTCGGCTGGATATACGCAGTATTTCACGAGTCATGAAGAATAGACATAATCGATATCTGTATCTGGTTTTATCGAGCGTGTTTTTCGTTTACGCCAGTATTTTAAATCTGATTCCGTTTCGCCTGCTGGAAATTGACCCACTGGTGTCGCCGGCGGTTATTTCGAGTCTTTATATCGGTTACCTGGTTGGTATTCCAATCGCATTATACTCCGAACAGATTTCGAAAATTCTGGGTAGTGATCGATGCGGTTTACTGTCTGGTCTGGGATTGACCGGTCTTGGTGTTCTATCCTATCTGTTCAGGGATTACACTGTTTTGCTGCTGATGATGTTCTGTTTCGCCGGAGGCTTCTTTTTCATTCACTCCACCCTGTCGGGACTGGTCAATCATCTGGCAAAGGAGCACAAGGGAGTCGTCAATGGACTGTATGTATCGATCTATTATCTCAGCGGCGCATTGGCCTCCTGGTTACCGGGTATTGTTTATGAAGATTATGGCTGGGGGTCAGTTATTGTGATGTTAGTGCTCATTTTGATTTTAAGCGGGTGGTTTGTAGTTCGCCTGACTGAGCGGGGTGCTTAACGGCAACACATTTCAGAATCGAAAATTATGGAGTGTGAATGCCTCAATGTCCCAATAGAGAGATAGCCACCAGAGCTTAAATCAATTACAAAGTGGCGAAATTGTAATAGTCGAAATTGACCAATACCGCTATGATCTACCGCAGATTTTTACCTTCAATATAGACTAATAACCTGAGAGAGGGCTACTACTAATGTCAAAACCTAAAATTATTGTGACGCGCCGATGGCATCAAGATGTCGAGAAAGTGTTGATGGAGCGATTTGATACACAATTGAATGAAGACGATCACCCGATGTCGGTCGCCGAATTGCAGGATGCACTTGGAAATGCTGATGCAGTATTACCAACAGTCTGTGATAAGGTTAGCGCGGAAGTGCTTGGTGCGGATAATATTCGGGCAAAAATTCTCGGTAGCAACGGTGTGGGTTTTAATCACATTGATCTCGATGCAGCTAAAGCGGCGGGTTTAACGGTTACCAATACGCCGGAGGTATTAACCGACTGCACCGCCGACCTCGCCATGACCCTGTTATTGATGGTTGCCCGTCGTGCCGGTGAAGGTGAGCGGCATTTGCGAAGCAAGTCCTGGACCGGCTGGCGCCCGACTCACATGATGGGTACCAGTGTTACCGGTAAAATCCTTGGTCTGGTCGGTATGGGTAGAATCGCCAGAGCAGTGGCAGCACGAGCAGCACATGGTTTTGGCATGAAAATCATTTTCCACGATCCTTTTCCACCACGCGCCGAAGATATCCAGGGTTTAAATGCAACCCAGTGCAATTCCCCTGAAGAAGTTTTTGCTCAGGCGGATTTCGTATCACTACATTGTCCGGGTGGTGAAGCCACCTACCATCTGATTAGCGATGATGCCTTTTCAGCTATGAAGCCGGGCGCGTTTCTGGTGAATACCGCACGTGGTGATGTTGTTGAAGAAGCGGCATTGGTCAGGGCCCTGAAGTCCGGGGAAATCGCTGGCGCGGGTCTTGATGTGTTTGAAAAAGAGCCCAGCGTAAGCGAAGAATTAGTGTCGATGGAAAACGTTGTGCTGTTACCGCATCTTGGCAGTGCCACTTCAGAAACCCGTTA
>JAAEOZ010000040.1 GCA_024222685.1 Gammaproteobacteria bacterium
GTCATCTTCGCGCATGATCAACAGCTCTTCACCGTCAACCTTAAGTTCAGTACCCGAGTACTTGCCGAAGTAAACCGTATCACCTACTTTAACTTCGAGGGCTCTTACATCACCAGAATCGGTAATTTTGCCATTGCCAACTGCAAGGATTTCACCAGTGCTTGGCTTTTCAGTGGCCGAATCAGGAATCACGATACCACCGGCGGTAGTACGCTCTTCTTCTTTGCGCCTGACGATCACTCGATCATGCAAGGGACGAATATTCATTGTTGCTATTCTCCAGATATAATTGTCGTTTAAGTTACCTGCTACCCTCAGGGATAACATTCGAATTTGCTGCGAATTAGCACTCGCATCAGGTGAGTGCTAATAATATTCAGCGATTTTTGGTAGTCAAGCGATATGGGGTGAAAATATTGGTATTCAAGTAAGAACAGCTGATTTTATTAGAAATTTCCAGATTTCAACCGAAATATGGACTTATAAATTCTAGACCCTGGGGTATGAGCCAACGATACTGTCACCAGGCCCGGTTATTTAGTATGCCCCGTGAACCACCCATCACATGGTAAATAAAACAGAAAATGTTAATATCCGGGTTCGTAGCTATGACTTGAGCATAGAGGGAATGTTTGGACTGGGAAAATTATTTGGCAGTAAAAAATCGAATTTCACAAACTTATTCGAATCTGCTTTAGGAGAAAACCTTTATACATTGATTCAGTACGGCAGTTCTGTAAAAAATCTGGTCGATGAGGCCTCTAACATTAATTTGTTAATTGTTTTGAATCGTTCCACGCCCGAGGCACACCTGGCTATTCACCAGGTAGTCTTAAAAAACCCGCAAATTGAACCTTTCATTTTAGGAAAACGCGGATTTGAACGCACCGCCTTAAGTTTTGCGGTTAAATTTCTTAGTATTAGTAGACACTATAAGGTCCTCAGCGGACACGACATCTTGTCTAATCTGCATATTCCTGCCAGTCATGAGCGCTTTCTGGCTGAACAGGCACTACGCAACTTACGCCTTAGACTAATTCATAGCTATGTACGAAAAGGACCGTCAAACTCTTATCTAAGATTCGTCCGTTCACTCACCACTTCTATTTTCGTTGATATCTCAGAAGTTCTACGTTGCGAAGGCATCGATGTACCAGACAGGTATAACGATCGAATCCAGGCTTTTACGCAAAAGTTTGGTTTTGACTTTTCGATCCTGGAAACTTTGTTAACTGTAAAAAGGCATGGCAATCATGGCCCGGTGCCGAATAATCAACGGCTTCATCGAAATTTATTCATCCTCATCGATAGCATCCTGTTATACGTCGAAGATGCCTGGAATGAGTAAACTAACCGAAGTTCGTTGCCCATACTGCCTTCACAAACGGAAAGTCCCATCCATTTCAAAGGCGAAGGCTTCCTGCACACAGTGTTCAAGAAAATTTGACCTGAGTACCGCCCTGCCTGTTAGCAATGACGAGCTATCGCAGTTACCGCTGGCATCAAGCTCAATTAGCTACGTTACTCTGGCGTTGTTCACAACCATTTCAGTTCTCACGCTGCCCTATGTTTACAACCTCGGGGTTAAAATGCATGGTTTGATCTTTATAGCTGGATATATTCCATTAGCGATTGTTTGCGTACTGGTCAGCTATTTTGAGATTAACGGCGTTAGAATCCTGGCCTTCATCTTCTTCGAATCTGTCGGGCTGATTCGGTTCATTCAGACCTTTAACGCAGGAATGAGTGATTATTTCCTGCTCCTGGCCACAATGATAGCAGGCGGTTATTTTATTGTATCGCGATCTAATGTTTTTGGGGGCAAAGATAGAGGCGGTTGCGGTGGTGGATGTGGAGGAGGAGGCGGATGTGGTGGTTGTGGAGGCTGCGGCGGATGAATAAATTTTCATGGCGCACACTGATTCATCCCGACTGGCCCACTAAATCTCCGACGCCACATCTACAGTGGCATATTACCGATAGGTGTAACCTCCGCTGTCAGCACTGCTACCAGGCTAGCTATAGTGACAATGGTTTAGATTACCCGTCGCTGCTAGACATTCTGGATCAATTCCGGTGTCTGGTACTGCATTTCAGAGAGCGCAACTACACTAAATTAAGAGGCCATATCACATTGACCGGTGGCGAACCCTTCGCCAGGAAGAGCTTCCCTGCACTGGTAGAAAAAATTGCCGAACAAAATAGTCTGTTTAGCTTCTCGGTATTGACTAATGGATCGATGATCGATCAGGAACGAGCGGAATGGCTGGGAAAAATGAGGCCGCGTTACGTACAGGTCAGCATGGACGGTAACCATCAAATCCACGACAGTATTCGTGGCGAAGGGAATTTCGCCAAAACCAGACAGACCATTCAGTTGTTAAAGAAAATGAACATCCGGGTCATGGTTTCATTTACCGCCCACCAGACAAATTATCAAACTTTTCCAGAAGTTGCCCAGGCCTGCAAGGAAGTTGATGCCGATTTTCTGTGGTCAGATCGTCTGATACCAGAGAGCGAGTCGAACCAAATTGAAAGCTTACAGATAAACAATATCGTGCCTATGTCAACAACAGAAACACATGATTTTTTTAAAATTATGAAAAGCGAGGCTGACAAATGCAAAAATGACAGATCAACTAAAACCAGGGTCAAAATGCATAGAGCCTTACAGTTTCAATATTCGGATACTACCGCCTATCGATGTGTCGCTGGAGAAACATTTCTAACAATAATGCCGAATGGTGACCTGTACCCCTGCAGGAGAATGCCAGTAAAAGTTGGCAATGTACTGGAAACTCCCCTTGCAACACTCTATTACGGTTCACCTTTTTTGAGAAATCTTCGAAACAATCATCAAATTAGTCGGGGGTGCCAGGAATGTA
>JAAEOZ010000041.1 GCA_024222685.1 Gammaproteobacteria bacterium
AGCTCCTGCACCAGAGGTTGTAGCCGGTCGGCTTCACTTTGATCCAGATAATCGCGAAAACTGGTACTGAAAATCCAGTTGGACGACAGGTACAGGGTTACCAGCAATAACAGGTTGGCAACTAAAATTGTAATAAAAAGCTTGTATCTAATTCGTGTGAGCATTAATGCAAGTTTGGCTGCTGTTGCGTCTTTTTGCCACAGCTATGTCCTGGTTATCATGAGGTTTCATGATATTTTCACAATTCGGGCAGATATTTAGAGCATGGCAGTAAGAGATGGCAATTTGCAACGGGCTCTAGAAAAATTCCTTTCAGCGCTGATGTTCAGGATTTTGAAAAACAACCAGCTATACTCATTTATCACATAAGTATCCAGACGTTTTGAACACAAACAGTAGTCAGTCCAGATCAGGTACGCTAGAGACATAATGTGAGCGTTATTAAAAACCTTTTACCAATAGTGATTCTGTTGATCGGATTTATGTACGGCTATCAGAAATACGATCAAATACCCCAGTCGATTATCAGTGGCCTGACTTTTCTACCGCATTTGCTCGCCATTATGGTTTTCGGTCTGAGCATACACTTCCATCGAAGCCAGGTTTTTTTTTATATACTTCTGCTAATTACCGCTAATGTAATTTTGCAGTCTGGCTGGGCAGGCAGCCAGCCCGGTTATGCGCTACTGTCTGCTTTTACACCAATGCTACTGCTTGTTTTAACTATCCTGCCCGATCGAGGTATAGCCAGTGTTCGAGCGATTCCGGCTTATCTGATTCTGTTGAGTGTGCTCGGATTTTCAGTTTATGCGATAAAAGCGGAACCAGTCTGGCTGTCTCAAATTCTGTTAACCAACTGGTTACCTGCTCAGTATTTCGACTGGACCGGGCTTACGCAAACTGTTTTATTTGTTTCAGTCTTTACACTCATCTATATGTTAGTGCTCTGCATACTCAAACCCTCTCCGCATATGTCGGCCGGGTTTGGTATCCTGATAATTTTAATAATTCAAATGCATTTTGGAAATCAGTTCCGAAGCTTGCTTGTTTTTAACAGTGCTGCATTGTTGATGTGCATATATGCTGTCATGCAGGAATCCTGGCGTATGGCTTACCTCGATGAGTTAACCGGGTTGCCAGCGAGGCGGGCTCTTAGAGAAAAACTTCAACGAATAAGTGGTTTATATACGGTGGCAATGCTGGATGTCGATCATTTTAAAAAGTTTAATGATACTTACGGGCATGATATAGGCGATGCGGTTTTGCGCATGATTGCCGGAAAAATGAATAAGGTAGCCGGTGGTGGTACACCCTACCGATATGGTGGTGAAGAATTTACCATCATTTTCCCTGGTCGAAACAGGGATGATGCCTGGCAATATCTCGACACGCTTCGTGAAACCATATTTAAATCACCTTTTGTGGTGAATCGTGTGGACAGAAGGCTGAAAAATGCCAGGCAAAAACCTAAGCCAGCAAAGGCGGTCAGGGTCGCGGTGTCGATAGGCATTGCAGACTCCAAGGGCGTGGCGTCTTCGCCCTGGGATGTTGTTAAACTGGCCGATAAGGCTTTGTATCGCGCCAAGGGCAAGGGGCGTAATTGTGTGAGTGAATGAGCCGATAAGCCTGACCCAGCTGAAAAATTGAAGCTGGCTTCACTCCGCCAGGCGAAATATCTTTCAGCCAGGCGGAAGTTTTATAGATACATCGGTTCAATTGTTTACGAACTGAATCTGCTGATTCGTTCCAATTCGTAAGCTGAGAACCGACCAGTTCCTGGTTTTGCTATCTGGTCGAGCGGAAAGAATTTCTTTTTTGATTTGGCCAAGCAATCCTGAAGGTGGTTGATGCACAATATCTTTGTCCTCCAGTTGCACATTAATATTGACGCCCCCACAGGATGGAATTCGAAGCGTCGTAGTCCAGTGACTGTTGCCATCGCTTCCCTGGTATTGAGCTTTGCCTACCGTTGCAATACCGGCTACTTCTTTATCAACCGGTGAACCACTTAAGCTTATGCCATCAAGCAACAGGTGAAGCTTCAATTCAGTCCCTTCATCTAATGAACGAGACTCCATAATTTTAGTCAGGGCGACGAAGCGAAATAAATTTTCCAGTTCGGCATAAACCGGCTGACTTTTACTGAAATCCTGATACAGGTTGGTGAATGATTCCGATACTTTCCTGGCCAGCGTATTGATCGTGCCCGCAGCTACCGCCTGCCCTGAACGACTGACGTGCTGGGCCTCGTCCAGCAAAACAACACTGGCATTTTTTATCCTGGCGATTCCGGAGGAAGCTTCGAAGGTGGTTTCTCCCGGGTAAAACCAGAACCTCGTCATTCCACCCATCGCGACATTGATTTCCTCTCCACGTTTTAATCTTCCCTCTACCTTGTCGACCATGAGTGCGGAAAGGCTTTTGAAGGCTGGAATTTCAGGATCCAGTGAGCCGTCAACAATTCTCTTCATTCGGTAATCTGCGAGGAACATGGTTTGCGCTGCACGGCTATCGCGAGGTACGCCAAACACCTGTACATCCTGTTTCTGTCGACAGGCATTCTTCCATCCGTCTACCGTTGAA
>JAAEOZ010000042.1 GCA_024222685.1 Gammaproteobacteria bacterium
CGGTAATGTGGATGCCGCCTGGTCTGCGGATACTGTCAGCGGTCTCGCACCTCTTAATGTTCAGTTCAGCGCAATAGATTCGAGCCAGGTTACCGACTACAGCTGGGACTTTGGTGATGGAGGTGTCGGTTCCAGCTCATCCGTAAACCATACTTTCAATTCGCCGGGAACCTATCAGGTTGAATTAACAATTACCGATCTGAGCGGGAATACCTATTCAGCTCAGCGATTCATCTACGCATTGGCATCTATCGATAACACGAGTGCGGTCGTGCCTGCGGGAGTCACTTTTTATGACGATTTTGACTATACCGTAAGTAGAAATGAAATTAATGCTGTAAATATATTTCAGAATCAAGGCGGGTGGTTTAGTGCAAGAACAGAACAGGTAAATGGCGGCGCAGGCTATCTATATACTGTTGATAGCATTCCAGGATATGGGGGCGCATTTCCTGGTCGTAACTCCACCCGGGTGTTAGCCATAGAATCATTGGCTGATACCTTTAATGCACAAACAGACTTTTATTTACAATACGGTGATAGTTATGGCCCCGCCGATACTGTTCCTGGAGATGTCTGGTTTCAATTTTGGGTATATTCAAATTATTACAATGATCCTACCGATTTTGAGGATCAGTTAAGTCAGTACTCGTTTAAAAATAAATTTATTTATCCCTGCAATAGTGAATATCCTTGCGGTACCCACAAATGGATTGTATGGAACGGCAGCGCAAACCCGACGCCCACGACTTCCCCAGTGTTAAACAACGGGAATGCCTATTTTTATGTTCGCGATAGCTGGATTGGTTCACCACATTTCTCGGGAGCGGAGGTTGGAGACGAGCACAAAATCGGGCATAACAATAGTTCTGAACATCTGGTGGCAAATAACTGGACTCTGGTCAAGATTCATATCGATACCAGTCGTACCTCGGGAAATTCATTTGAGATGTGGCTGAAACCGATGGGTGCTAGTTGGGATAAAGTGGCTGAATGGATAGGTGGTGTCACGCCGGGATTTACCTGGAATATCCCTTCCGGTCAGCAGGGTGGCCACCGTGTATTTCGAATGCCGACCACTCTTCCCGGCGGTATTGGTACTAATGATACACTTTACGATTCCTGGTTGTATATGGACGACTTCGCCATCGCGGTATCCGAGGATTTATTGCCGCAATATCCGTACTGATTCTTGTAAGAATTAGGCTGAACCGTTTTTATCGAATATTCTAATATGTGGTAGCTTTAGACTTACGTCGATAGCAGATGTACTGACCTATTTTCTAGAAAAGCAGTAAAACCCGGCTGGTCAGAAATGCCTGATCAGCCGTCTCCTGTGGCAATACAGCATCTGTGAGTGGCGGACTTGTGGGTCAATCCGATTATCCGTAAAGCTACCCTTTATCAAACAAGGTAACCTGATCACGATGATGACTGGTCGGATTGCGATCGGCTAACTAAATCCCGAGGGCACACCCCAGGATCGTTCTGGACAGCGGCACTGAAATAACGAGTTAAGCAATGTTATTCTGGAGTCAGCGAACTCGAGTAAAAGTACACTTCATTGAGCCAGGCAAACAACACCGAATGCTTTCGTCGAATCGTCCAAGGGTAAGCTTCGGAGGGATGGTCATTCAAACTTAACCCGACAGTTGCATAAATATTGAGGCAGATACCCTTCAACCCGTTGTTCCAAAAGGCTTTAAAGCCAAATACCCAGTGGTAGCTGGAATTCACCCCAGGTGAAGTCCAGCAGGCACCAAAATAAGACAGGATTTGAAGGTTCCCGGCAATAAAAAACGGTCCCCGAAATGGTGAAATTGGAGGTTACTACAGCCTTTCAATAAACCAACGGAAACCGTTCGCATGAAGTGTAGCAAAACCAGCCTGCATCGCAAAACCCATCGTATCCCAGAGATCCGTTTCGAGGATCAACGGTCATGCTGTTGATCGTTCATCTGCTGCTGGGCTATCGTCAACTTCAAGACCTGCATTACTACCGGGATAATCCGGTGGTGCATCGTCTGCTGGGTGTCAAGCGCCTGCCTGATGTCGTCAC
>JAAEOZ010000043.1 GCA_024222685.1 Gammaproteobacteria bacterium
AATGAATTGTTAAATAACTATATTTGGTCAAGTTTGCGTAAACACAACAGGACCAAATATGCTGGAAAAACAACGACAACAATTAATATTAGATATTCTGGATGAGTCATCTTTCGCCAGTGTGAAAGAGTTGTGTAAGCAATTAAATTCGTCTGAGGCCACTATTCGCCGCGATCTGGTGAAGTTAGCCAGTGCTAATAAAATCAAAAAGATCCGCGGCGGGGCACAGGTTATTGATACCCGCACCGTGTCTAATATCAAGCTGTCAGGCAATGCGTTTCTGGTAGATCGTGAACGCAATACCGACACCAAGCGCATGATAGCTAAAGCCGCTACGCAATTATGTCAGGACGGTGAATCCATTATTATTAATGGAGGAACTTCGACGTTCATGATGGCTGAGTTTTTAACCGAACGCCGTATGAATATCCTCACCAACTCCTTTGTGCTTGCTAACGAACTACTCGAAAACAGTCAGAATCAGATTACCTTGCCCGGCGGTGAGGTGTATCGCAAACAGAGCATTATTCTGAGCTCCTTCGAAAATGACACGACCCAAAATTTCCACGGAACCAAGATGTTCATGGGTTCGCCTGGTGTGAGTGAATTCGGTGTTGTAGAGAACGACCCACTGTTAATTCTGGCGGAACAAAAGCTCCGTAAGCGCGCAGACCAACTTATTGTGCTGGCTGACAGCAGTAAAATTGGTATTCGTGGCAACCTGATTTTCTGCGGTTTGTCTGATGTGGATGTGGTGATCACTGACTCGAATGCAGACCCGGAAGTGCTCGACAAGATTCGAACCCACGGCGTAGAAGTTGTGGTAGTTGAAGCCTGCGAATAAGACTGAGTTTATCGATATCAGCCAGACGGCATTTCCTCTGGCTGATACCTTCCCGCTTTTCTTTCCAAGCCGCGCCCGCGGTTTAATTTAAATAGCTTTTTGTTAACTAACGAATAATTAACATCCCGTCGTTTCGATAATGACACTTCTGTTACATTTCTGTTAATTTGTGATTGAAAATGATTGACAAAGATTGTTGTGAAGGTATATTGCTCAGTAAATTCAATCTTCAATATGCAATTGAAGTCATTTTATAGCAATAACAGCAAAGGACACCTTCATGCCTTATCAGCCAGATGACTACAGACACGTCAATT
>JAAEOZ010000044.1 GCA_024222685.1 Gammaproteobacteria bacterium
CCCTCGGCCTCGGACGACTGTTGCAACCAACTGGCTCGACTGCCAAAACCCTGATCATTTACCGACTCCTGGAATACCTGCCGGAATTTTTCATAACTCTCAAAACCAAGTTCCTGCGCCAGTCGAATCATGGTTGGCGGCGTAACGCCCGCCTGTCTGGCGAGCGCGCGCATTGATGTTGTCGCCACAGCATTGGGCTTGTCCAGAATTAATCTGGCGACAGTTTTGAGCTTGGGGCTCAATGTCGGGGCGATCTGGAAGAGAGCGTCTAATACCTTCTGCATTTAATTACAGGATTATAAAGATTAATGCTTGACTATATAACATTTGTTAAATATATTTCAATAAAAATAATAAATGTTATATTTAGACTTGTAAAAACAGATGCGTTTCCCGTACATGTCCGCTAGCATGGACTTGTACACAACCAACCGAGGAGAATTTGTAATGATAATAAAAAAATTAGTTTTAACCGCAGCAACCGCAGCAATGATGATTTCAAGCGCTTCGAGTTACGCTGCGCAATGCACCAACGACACATGGAATAAGGTAATGAGCAGTGGCAAGCTCATCGTAGGCGTCAAAGCCGATTACAAACCATGGGCTTACCGAAACTCGAATGGCGAGCTGGTCGGCATGGAAATCGACATGGTGAAAGAAGTCGCGGCCACCATGGGCGTAAAACTGGAACTGGTTCCTGTGCAATCTTCGAATCGGATGCAATTCCTGGAGCAAGGTAAAATCAATATGATGATTGCGACCATGTCGGACCGCCCTGATCGCCGAAAACTGGTCGGTATCACTCAACCGAACTATTACACTTCCGGCACTAATCTGCTGGCACCCAAAGCATTGAAACTGAAAAATTGGGAAGACTTACGCGGCAAACCGGTTTGTGGCAAGCAAGGTGCTTTTTACAACAAGAATGTTTCGGAGCGTTATGGTGCTAATGTCTCGGCTTTCATCGGCAATGCCGAAGCCAAGCAGGCCCTGCGCGACAAGAAATGTGTAGGCTTTGTTTATGACGATTCTTCAATTATGGCCGACCTGGTATCCGGTGATTGGGATAACTTCGAAATGCCGATGCCGACCGAAGATGACAACCCCTGGGGTCTGGCCGTACCGATCGCCGAAAAAGACTGTATCTTTGGTCAATTCATGTCTGGCATGACCTACAACTGGCATCAATCCGGCAAGTTGATTGAGCTCGAGAAAAAATGGGGCATTCAGTCAACGTCCTATCTAAAAAATCAAAAAGAGCGTTTCGCAGACTGGATACAGTAGTCTGCAGTTAAAAACAATTCTGAGGCCGGTTTTGAATTAAAAAACCGGTCTCATAATTGTCCCACTGATTCTTCATCCTGATGATCGAAGCCATCCAGCTTTATTTCCGCAACCTCGCGGAGACACACCCGAAATGGAATTTCATTTTTTTCTATGAGCCACTCCAGTTTGATCGACTATTAACCGGATTGTGGGTAACACTTGAACTATCCGTTATCTGTGTCATATTAAGTGTCATTATCGGCCTTGCTGGCGCCTGGCTACAAAGATCGCATCTAAAAATTGTGCGCTATTTGGTTCAGGGCTACATACAGTTTTTTCGCAACACGCCGCCTTTGGTGCAGTTGTTATTTTTTTACTTTGCACTGGGGCAATTCACCCCGACTTATTCACCCGACGGCTGGCTTGAAATTCCAATTATTTCTAATGTCGGATGGGCCATTATTTCGATGTCCTTTTTTGCCGGTGCGTTTAATGTAGAGATTTTCCGCGCAGGCATAGAAGCCGTTCCGGAGTCAACCCAGGAAGCCGCTGAAGCACTGGGGATGAGCCATTTCCAGACCTTTATCTATATCACCATGCCGCTCGCATTTCGTGTAACTTTGCCCGCCCTGAATAACAACCTGGTCAATTTAATCAAGACCACGACCCAGGCGATTGCGATCGCGGTTCCAGAATTACTCTATCAAATGGTAAGCATTTATAACGATTACTCGACTGCACAAAATGCGGCAATGGTTATCGTATTTTTCTCTTATATTGTGCTGGTTGGATTCCTTGTGTTTGGTATGCATCGCTGGGAACGACAAATGCGTATACCCGGGTACGGTAACTGATGTCTCTATTCAATCCCATCAGCGGTATCGATCAACGGGCGAAAACCGATTTACCGGTATTAAAACCCTTCAACGCAACTGGCGCCGGGATGGCGAATGATTTGCTGTTTTCACGTTGGCTGGGTTCTATGCCACCGTGGCTTCCTTTTTTATTTTTCGCGGCTGCGATTATGTGGCCCATGCTGAGCTGGGCACAAAGCATTTATTCAACTGGTGACGCTTTCAACGCGTTAC
>JAAEOZ010000045.1 GCA_024222685.1 Gammaproteobacteria bacterium
ATGCTCAACTTGGCCTGCTAAAAACGCTACGTAACCAGGCTGTGCTGGCGATTAAAAACTTACGTTAGATAAAAACGATTTAACTGACGATAAATGCTATTTTTTATCGCCACCCCTCGGAGACTGGGGTTACTCTATGTAGTGTTTTACTGTCAATGGATTGTTGATAGAGACGAATTTAATTCAATCGATAAAGATCAATCGAATTCAACTCGGTCAGACGAACAATAAACTCTGCCGGTGATTTAGAACCTGAGTGCCCGGGCCGAAGAAGATAAGTATTGATATCTGTTAGCGATGTCATTTAGCATAAATATATAACTATATAGATCGCTAACATCTTTAATCGCATATGATGTAAAATTCGGCAAAATTCCTGATTCGATTTATTATGTCCAGAGTAACCATATACAGCCGTGAAGACTGCCCAGTCTGCAGCAAAGCCAAAACTATGCTTGGCAAATGGAGTATCGACTTCGAAGAGATACCGCTCGATAATGAATCTGCAAAACGTGACTTCAATGAAGCGACAAACAGCGCCGACACAGTGCCTCAAATCATCATTGACGGCAAATTAATCGGCGGGTTTTCTGAACTCACCGAATTACACATGGACGGTGATCTTGACAACCTGATGGAACAGGCATAGGTAATTCAATGGCTAAATCCACAAAAACTACTTTTCGTATACAGTTTCACAATAGCGGTAAAATTTATGAACTCCATGCACACGAAGTAAGCCAGTCGCATATGGCAGGGTTTATCGAAATAGGACAAATCATTTTTGGCGAACAGTCAAAATTGCTGATTGATCCTGCCGAGGAAAAGCTCAAAACCGAATTTGCCAATGTCAAGCACACCTATATCCCGCACCATTCGATTATCCGTATCGACGAAGTAGAACAATGTGGTAAAAACCGGATTTTAGATTCCGATGGCTCTACCATCACTAGCTTTCCGGGCTCGACCATTGTCCCACACAGCAGTTAATTCGATATCGGTTGTCATTCCCAGCTTCAATCGACTACCACTGCTGATTAAAGCCCTCGAATCAGTCTACCGACAAAATACTGCAGTTGATGAAGTAATTGTTGTTGACGACGGTTCTGAAGATGGAACTGCAGCGCGTATCGAAGAGTTGTTCCCGCAGGTCATTTTAATCAAACAGCCAAACCTTGGTGTCAGCACCGCCAGGAATAACGGCATCAAAGCAGCGAGTAGTAACTGGATTGCATTGCTCGATTCGGATGATCAATGGTTAGCCGATAAGATCGGTGCGATACGCCAGGCACAAACAGCATATCCTCAATATTCGTTAATTCATTCGGATGAAATCTGGATACGCGATGGCGTTCGTGTTAACGCAATGAAAAAACACCGGAAGACAGGTGGCTGGATATTCCAGAGATGCCTGCCCTTATGCGTCATATCTCCCTCGGCAGCTGTTATCAAACGCGAAGTATTTGATCAGATCGGTTATTTCGACGAATCATTACCGGCCTGTGAAGACTACGATCTCTGGTTACGCGTCTGCCATCAAATGCCGGTTTACTACATCGATAAACCCCTGATTTACAAATACGGCGGGCATACAGATCAACTATCACGAAAATTCTGGGGTATGGATCGATTTAGAATAAAGGCCTTACAGAAATTGCTCGATCAGCAGCAACTCGAACCCGATGACTATCAGGCAGCAGAAGCTATGCTCATTAAAAAACTGGATATCCTCCTCAAAGGCGCACGTAAACATTCCAATCAATGCCTGCTGGATGAATATTCAGATTTAGCTCTGCAGCTTGCTAGCAGGAGATCGACAGTATGTTGATCTGGGTGATCGCTTTACCCTGCGAAGCAAAACCGATTATTGACTATTATCGGTTAAAAAAATCCCCTCAGTACCGTGCTTTCGATTTATTTCAAAACGATGAAATGCTATGCGTTATTAGCGGTATCGGTAAAACCTCTGCAGCAGCAGCTTGCGCCTGGGTGGCAGGCTTACAACATACATCCCAATCACTTTGCTGGATTAATCTAGGCGCTGCTGGAGGTGCCGATCATAGCGTTGGTGATCTATTTTCGCTGAACAAAATTACTGATGGAGAGAAAGGACGTAGTTTTTATCCGGTAGTAGAGTTTAACAGTGGCATTAGTTCTGCATGCTGTATCAGTCTCGATAAGGCCAGTTTTGATTATCATCCTGTAGCGTTATACGACATGGAAGCCTGTAGCTATTTTGCTACTGCAACACGATTTAGCAGTGCCGAGCTTGTGCATAGTTTAAAAGTTATTAGCGACAACCAGCAGCATCTGCCTGCCCGTGACAAGTCAGTAATAAGCGACCTGATATATAAACAATTGTCCTCTATAACTGGCTATGCAGAAAAGCTCATAGCGCTGAATGAACAGGCTCTGTTCGCACAGAACCTGTAATTGAACAGTGCTATGATGGGATATCAGCCGGATCTAGAACAGACTATGATTTCAGACTTCGATACCGAATGGTTTAATTACATTAGACCTGAGATTTATCATGCCTGACAATGGTATGAATAAGCATGCGCTGGTAACCGGTGCCAGTTCCGGAATCGGACTATCGATTACCCAGCATTTACTGGCAAAGGGTTATCGAGTGACTGGCATTAGTCGCAGAGGCATCATCGGACAAGAGCATGCCCTGTTCACACCGGTGGCTCTTGACCTTGCGAACTCAAAACAAATAGAGCTAACACTTAAACAGCTACTGGCTGGTAACCAGTTTGACTGTTTTATTCACAGCGCCGGATATGGTGAATTTGGTTCTATTGAACAGTTTTCTGTAAATCGCATTGAGCGTGCAATTCAGGTTAATTTAACCAGTGCATTAATCATTTGTCGGCATTTGATACCTGCTTTTCGCGCTCGCAGAGCCGGCCGGTTAATTTTTATCGGTTCAGAGTCCGGGCTTAACGCCGGACGCAAAGGCGCTCTCTACAGTGCCGCCAAATTTGGGCTTCGTGGATTCAGTCAGGCATTACGCGATGACTGTGCAAGCGACAACATCCAGGTCTCGTTGATCAACCCCGGCATGGTGCGTAGCCCTTTTTTCGACGGGCTTTCATTCGCCCCGGCAGATAATATAGAAAACGCTATTGCACCGGCACAAATTGCTGAACTGGTTCATTTCATACTCAATAGTGGCGACAACATCGTCTTCGATGAAGTTGAACTCAGCCCGCGAATAAAATCGATCAATTTTTCACCACCATCCCAGGCATCAGACTGAGTTAAAAATCAGTTGTCATGATACAATTTCCTTGTAAACTCGACTCTTAATTCAATCGGCGATTATATCAACGCCTAACTTTGCATCCGAATCGCAGGGGTTTTAATACAGCGTGAAACTGCAGCAGCTACGCTTTCTCGACGCAGTCGTACGAAACAATCTCAATGTTTCAGCTGCGGCTGAAGAGTTATATACATCCCAGCCCGGCGTCAGTCATCAGATAAAGTTACTCGAGGACGAACTCGACATACAGATATTTGAGCGCTCCGGCAAGAAATTGACCAGCATCTCACCAGCAGGTCAGGCCATTCTGGAACATGTTACAAACCTTCTTAACTGTTCCAAGAACATTAAACAGGCTGCTCGTGAATTTAGTAAAAGTAATCGTGGCAGTCTAACCATTGCAACCACACATACCCAGGCACAATTCATTCTGCCACCTATCCTGCAACGATTTTCGACCAAGTTTCCACAGATAGAACTGAGAGTACACCAGGGAAACCCGAAATCAATGAGCAAGCTGGCAGCGAACAATCAGGTCGATTTCGTTATCGCCTCAGAAGTTATTGATGAACAGGGGGAATTAGTCACAATTCCTGCGTACAGCTGGAATCGTTATATTGTAGTCCCGGCCGATCACGAATTTACTCGTAAATCAGAAATAACTCTGGCTGATCTCGCAGAACATCCAATACTCACCTATATGCTCGGTTTAACCGGCCGATCGCAACTCGATAAAACTTTTCAGGCCGCCAACCTCGAACCTAAAGTTGCGTTTACAGCAACGGATTCGGATGTTATTAAAACTTACGTTCGACTCGGTCTTGGTGCTGGTATTATCGCTGAAATGGCCTGTAATATGGATGATTCCGATTTGCAGTATATCGACGCCAGCCACCTTTTCCCGGACAGTCTGATTAAAGTTGGCTTCAGGCACTCTCGCCACATATCGGCCTTTCAGTTTGAATTTCTACACATGCTAGCACCATACCTTGGCATCGATGCTATAAAGCAACTTGCTAAAACACGAGGCCGCGATGAACGTCAATCCATGTTGCCTGCTGATAAAATCCCCAGTTACAAATCGATGCAGGCTGCCTTATTACAGGATAATTAAACTCACTACCGCGCAACTGAGGGTCAGGCTGCCTGGTTATCGGTCAAGGACTCCAGCGCCACTGGCTTACCCACCTGATAGCCCTGAATGAAATCGACGTTGGCATCACGTAATCGTTCTATAATCGGGTCTGACTCGACAAATTCAGCAATAACCTTCATATCCAGACAATGCCCTAACTCCGTCATAGAGCGAACAAATACAAAACTTCGATCATCTTCAATGATATCGCGGATAAACTCACCATCAATTTTTAGATAATCTACAGGGAACTGTTTTAAATAACCGAATGAAGAGAGGCCTGTTCCAAAATCATCGAGAGAAATTTTTGCACCGAGTTGCCTGATAGAAGTAATAAACTCGACGGATCTGTCTATATTATGAACTGCAGCGGTTTCAGTGATTTCAAAACACAGATGCTCCAGATCAATGTCGCTATTAGTCAGGCTTTCTTCGAGAAACCTGTGGAATGTTTCTGAGCCAATACTTCGTCCGGAGAGGTTAACTGAAAACATTTTACCTGTAGATTCTTCCTTGTTATCACGTAACCAGTCAATAATTTTGCTTACCACCCAGCAATCGACTTTCTCAATTAAATTGTAGCGTTCAGCGGGTGGCAGGAAATCACCCGGTGGAATTATTTTACCGTCGGACTGTTGATAACGAATTAAGACTTCATAATGGGCCGAACCATCGCTATCCTCATTCATAGACACAATTGGTTGCACATATAAACGAAACCGATCCTCACTAAAACCTTTCATTATCCCGGCAATCCAGTCCATGGATTCGCGTTGTGCAACTATATGCCTGTCGTCATCGCTAACAAAATGGTATTGATTTCCGCCATTTTCCTTTGCCAGGTAACATGCTGTCGTTATCTTGGAATAAAAATCTGCATACTCGTCCCTGATTTTACCAAACTGCATGACACCAACACTGGCAGTGACATGATATTCCTTGTCTTCCCAGAAAAAACCACTGTGCTGAATATCGATGATGATTTTCTGCATAATATCGATGGCCTGCTTTGTTTCCAGATAGGGCATGATAATTCCAAATTCGTCGCCACTTAAACGTGCAATAATATCCGACTTACGAATATTCGCACGAATCAGTTCGCCCACCTGCTTGAGTAACTGATCACCTGCTACGTTTCCACAGGTTTCGTTAACAACCTTGAACTGGTCGATGTCGAGATAGGCCAATACGTGCTGCTGGTTGCCACTACTCGATTCAGCCACGATTGATTCAAATTTATATTCGAAAGCGATACGGTTTAGAAACCCTGTTAGCTGATCATGGCGTCCTTCGTAATTGAGTTTTCTCCGAAGTTGACGATCTTCGGATACATCTTTAAGAATAATGACATATCCGATATCTTCGGTTTCCATATCTATCATCGGAGAAGCAGAAAATTCCAGCTCGACTACCCTTCGATCCGGATGATGATAAAACATCGTGCTCCACTTTTGCTTTTGACTGATTAACTGTGTGAGATCAACAATTCGCGTAATGCGCCGGTTTGAATAAAGAATTAGTTGCTCATGAAGCGGCTTATCGATCAGTGATGCTTCTTTTTCACCCAGAAAGAGTTCCGCAGCTGGATTGAGCAGCTTAATTTTTTCTCTGGAATTCACAACGATAACGGGGTTATGAATAGAGTTAAGTGTGGTTGAAATAAAATCTTTTTCGGAGCGCAGTTTTTCCTCAAACTGGCGCCTCGAAATTATTTCATCCTCAAGGCTTTCCACCATCTGATTATAAGCATGGACCAGGTCATGCAATTCAGCCGGCAACCTGTCTGAATCGATAACAGCATATTTCCCGGTAAGCATTTCGCCAACTGAATTGTGTAGACGATTTAGAGGTCTGAATGCAAAAAACAGAATGACTAAAATGCAGGACAGTACACCAAGCACCGCCATAGTAATCAGAATAAGATTACTGGTTTCTGTACGCTCCAGTTTATTGAGAAAAACATGTTGATCGAATGAAACAGCTACAATCAATCCGGGGCTGTTATCACTTGCCGTTAAACGATATTGCGGACTCATATATCTTTCGAGGTTTTCTAACGGCCAATCCGCCGATAAAAATATTTCTTCTCCACCCGCCCGAGTAATCCGAACCGGTAAGTTAATTTCCTGTTCGAGCGTCTTTAGCGTTTCGGTAATATCGGCAACGATATGAAGACTTAAACCCGAATTGACTGGGTCAATTTCGATCCATACATCGCTATAGAATCGGTTGCCATATCGACAAAGCGTATAACTTAATTGTTTCGTTTCAGGGTTGCTACCGGGATCACTATGTGCAGAACACCCACCAAAGCCAATTAACTCATTTTCGCCTACCTGAGCAATCATAGCTCCGTCATGGTTACGAATAATGACAGCCTTCAGATTCAACTCCGGGTTGGCACTGGTCTGCTCGGCAAAGTATTGTATTAACCAGGCTTCCAGGCGGATGGCATCGTTCTGACCAACTGCTGATTTAAATAACGGCTGACTTTTCAACTGCAATCCAAACTGACGCTGACGATCACTGGTTCGATCGATTAGATCTTTTGTTTTCAAGCTCAACAGTGTCCGTAGCGAATCCATCTGATTTTCGGTCGTCAGGTCTCGATATACACTGGTACCATATATTGCCAACAGATAAAGCAGCAGGATAAGCGCCACAAGTGCGCCACCAATCATAAACTTGAAACTGTATAGCCGCGCCAGCATGCACTTAGCCTGTCAATAACCGATAATCCCTATCCTCGAGTACACTGATCAGGAAATACAAAATAGGAAAATGCCCGGCATTCGTCCACGACAGGATGGGCTTATCAACTGTTTTTTTTGAAAACAGAAGTGACAGGTAATTATTACTACACATATTCCTCTTAACAAAAAGCTGGAGTCAACAATGTGTGGTAGCGACGAGTCGCTTTATTATTATTAATCATCCACTTGCACGGATTGATTAGTACTACTCGTCAGAACAATACGCCAGTCCCACCTAAACCACAATAGCCAGCAGGATTTTTTTCAAGATATTGCTGGTGATATTCTTCGGCATAGAAAAAATCTCCGAGGGGTAATATTTCCGTTGTAATCACGCCCAACCCTGCCTCATCCAGACACGTCTGAAATTTCTGCAAACTATCTCTGGCCTGTTTTTCCTGTCGTTCAGAAGTATAGTAAATTCCTGAACGATATTGGGTACCCCGATCGTTGCCCTGACGCATCCCCTGCGTTGGGTCATGCGATTCCCAGAAAGTTTTCAACAATGTCTCCGAACTTACTACTTCAGGGTTATAAACCACCAGTACTACTTCATTATGTCCGGTAAAACCGGTGCAGACTTCCTCATAAGCTGGATTCGCGGTGATGCCTGCAGAGTAACCAACTGCGGTAGTATAAACGCCGCTAATACTCCAGAACTTTCTCTCCGCGCCCCAGAAGCAACCCAATCCAAACACAATGGTTTGCATACCCTCTGGATAAGGGGGGAGCATGTTAGTGCCATTCACATGGTGAACAGGATCGATTTTCACAGGCTCATCTCGCCCAGGTAAAGCCTGTTCGGGATCGGGCAACTCGGTTAATTTTCCTGCAAACATGATGAATTTTCTCCACTGATTCGACTATTCAATCATACTCCAGACTAATCCATGTCGGCGCATGGTCCGATGGCTTCTGCATAGCTCGGATATCGTAATCCACTCCAGCGTCTTTAACCAGGTGACGTAAAGATTCAGAGACAAGTAAATGATCTATACGCAGCCCGCGGCGAGGTTCTCTATCAAACCCTTTACTTCGATAATCAAACCAGCTGAAAATATCGTTTTTGTCTGCATGACATAATCGAAAACCATCGTGAAAACCTTTTGCAAGCAGAGTCTCTAGCCACTCCCGTTCTTCCGGTAGAAAACTCGCCTTACCCGTTTTCAACCAACGTTTTGCATTATCGAGCCCGATTCCAATATCGATATCCTGTGGTGCAATATTGTAATCACCCACCACCACGACGTGATCTCTACTCAGATCAAAATTTTCGATGAACATGCTTAAATCCAGGTAAAACTTGCGTTTAGCAGGAAACTTAACAGGGTGATCACGCGCTTCACCCTGCGGAAAGTATCCATTAAATACATGAATTTTTTTACCGTTGATTTCAAACTCCCCTCCGATAAAACGTTTTTGCGCATCATCACTATCCCCGGGAAACCCGTAAACTGGAGTTACACAGGGCGATTTCGAAAATAGCGCTACACCATAGTGAGTTTTCTGACCTGCAAATATCGCATGGTAGCCAAGGGCTTCTATTTCACTGAGTGGAAACTCGTGATCCTGAACTTTAGTCTCCTGCAGGCCAATAAACTCGGGGGCATGCCGCTCTACCAGTGCGCCTAGTTGATGCAGTCTCTGACGAATACTATTGACGTTAAATGAAACTATCTTCATGGCGTAACTATGCCGAATTGTGGTTGATAAAATCCGCCAGGGTTTGCTCACCCAGGCGGCATTCATATTCGCTTTCAATGTCTTCAAGTACAGATGCTACCGCCGAGTCGCAGTACAAACTACCGCGCTGTCGATTGTCTTCGGCGCGTCGAGCACAACGTAGGATATCAACAAGACGAATACTGTCAGAAGAACGGGCTGGTAAATAGTAATGTGGGCGATCATTCGACGATAGAATCAAGGCATCCGCTTCGAGGCAATTAATCATGCGTCTGATGACTTCAACCGGTACTCGCTGGTATCTCGCCAGATTATCAACTGTCGTCGACATCGAAGATTGCCTGTCTTGATGGCGAGCAATATTCACCATTAATTGAAAAACTAACTGCTCTCGCATACGCGCGCTGAGATGGAAATCCCCTCTGCGCCATTTCAGACGTTGCGGGTACTGGTGATAATAGGCAAAACTGGAACCCGTGAGAACGATTACCCAGCCCAGGTAAATCCAGATTATCAGCATCAGGAAAATCGCAAAACCTGAATAAATAGCAGTATAGTTAGTCGAATAATCGATAAACCAGCCAAACAACACTGCTGCAATCTTCCATAAAAGACCCGCAATTAAAGCACCAAAAATGGCTGAACGAATATACACCCGAGTATTAGGCACCACCATATAAATAAAGATAAAAGCACCCACAATCAAAACATACGGAGTAAATTTTCCACCAATTTCGATGACAACATCTAAATAAGGTATGCGTGTTACCATGTTTAAAAAAAGCTTGCTACTCGATGACGCCGTAATTACCACCGCTGAAAACATCAGTACAGGCACCACCAGTAAGACACTTAGATAATTACTGATACGTTGTATCAGGTTACCACTATACTGCAAACGCCAGGTATGATTCAGAGCAGACTCGACTTTATGAATCAACGACATGATAGTGAACATCAACAATACCGACCCAAGTGCGCCAAGCAGGCCGATCTTCACATTGTCTACAAAAATTACGATACGCGAAGCAAGCATAACACTGGATTCGCCGAGCGGGACGAGCAAATTCACCAACGTAGGTTCAAGCTGGTCGTGCAATCCAAAACCTTTTAGCAGAGCAAGGCTGATAGCGAGCAATGGGACAATAGACAGCAGCGTGGTATAAACCAGACCCATCGAACGTAGACTAACCATGCCATCCAGCAGGTCGCGACCGACCATGGTCATTATTTGCAAATAATGACGGAATCGCACACGCGGCTGGTCGGGATCACAGGCGTCGTATGACCAAATATATCGATAGATATGGTCCCTGGCACTGGCTATGCCCATTATTAGCCTTTAAATGCCTCTTTGGAGTTTAAATATTCAATTTCTGATTCACTACTCCGACGCCCAAGAATGTCATTACGATGCGGGAAGCGACCGAATTTTTCGATAATGCCATGATGATGTCCGGCAAATCGCAAACTGTTCTCCAGCCCGGGCTGATCAAATAGCTTCAATGACAGCATCTGGTCGTCCAGATCTTCGCTGTGCATAAACGGCATATACAGGAATGACTTTTGTTTGGCCGGCATACCGATATCAAATTTCTGCTCAATGGCATGCCTGGCAACATCTCGCGACTGTTGTTCGCTTGAAAAGCTTTTTGCAGTCGCACGAAACATATTCAGGGGGAACTGATCGAGTATTATAACCAGGGCGAGGCAAGCTTCAGGATTCTCACGCCATTCATCCAGTCCACCACTCACAGCCTGCTGCCAGAGATCACCATAGGTATCTCGTAAATATTGATCAAATTCAGGCGTAGAATTAAACCAGTACTGACTAGCCTCGTCAGAAAACCAGTAACCGAGTAAAGCACGATACATAGCCCCCCCAATCTCTCCATAGCATAGAAAATTTATGGTATCAGCTCACCCACAAGCTCGCGTATCTTTTTTTGTATCGACTTTTTTCCAACACAGTCATTATCGGCAGTTAATTCATCCCAGCCTCGATTCTGAACCACTTTTTCAACCAGCCAACAATGAAAATACTGTTCAGCTGGCGAACTGGCTATCACCTGCATCACATAACGCTGCAGCGTAGCAAAACATAGATCAAAACCTTTATGCCCCTGAGTAAAAGCCGTTATCTCATCTTTCTCTACTTGCAGCAGATCGATTCGATAATCAAAAAAACGCAACAACGCATTGACATCTTCAGCAATCATATAACGCAAATTCTGCACCAACATTAAAGGCAAACCCGTGCGTAATTTATGTTCCAGTTGCGCTATACCAGTCTCAAGATCAGAATTAATTATCTTTACAACAGCTATCGTGTGATTGCCTGTCGATTTCCCCCGGCCATAGCCAACATGCACCAACCTGAACCCGCAATTCAACCAGAACCCTGCTGAACCAATATCAAGCGCAAAACAGGCTCCAATATAGTCAACCTGATGTTGCCTGGCACAGGTTTCGACGCGTTCGACTAATTGCTTTCCAATGCCTTTGCGACGATTGATTTCACCGACCGCGATACGCTGGATACGCAGGCCCCTGGAACACGCAAAATTTCTCAACCCGGCCTGAGCGGTCACCATTTGCGCCAGTAAATGCCCTCTGGGTCTACGATTACCAAGAAATACCTGATCGCATAAATCACCCTCAAGACCGCCTTCACAATTGGCAACTACGATGCCCATAATAGTGTTCTGTCGTTTAGCTACAAGCGCAACCAGATCAGGATTCTCCATCAACGCGCGTAGGTCGGAGGGTCTTGTACGGTAGTGCGCTGCGGCCATCAACTGGTAGCTATTTCTCAATATCGGTGTACCAGTCTCACGATCTATTTCTTCGAACTGTAGTTCGGCTAAATCGACCGATTCGTCAGTCGAGTCGGCCCGCTGAGAATTGAGTAAGAAAGTGTTATTTATCCAGCTCTCCAGACAGTCGTTTTGCGCCCAACGCACTGGCTGTTGCAGTTTTAGCCAGAGCAACTGATCTTCAGTCAGGCGAGCCACAAAACGCAATAAAAAACCCTGCCCTGTACCTTCATAACCACCAGTGGTAGTCGCCATCAGGATTCTTTTGAAACGGCTGAATAGCCGAACCAACATCGTGTATGGCAACATAGCTGCTTCGTCTACTAGCAACACATCAGCCGAAATATCATTAACTATTAGCTGATCCGGTGCGACAAAATCTGCTGAATCACTGTGAGCAAAAACAATAGCAGCCGATTGTCGTGAATAAGCGGTAACTATGACAGAAAAACCAAGATTTTCGATCATATTCCCTATCGCCAGACCTAAACAGGCACTTTTTCCACGACCTCTATCGGCGGTTAATAAAGCAATAGGTTCTCTGCCTTCTATTAACCATCGACTGATTTGATCCAGGGCATCACTCTGTTCGCTGGTTTTACCATCAATAATATCAGTCCGCATTAAGGTGGGGATAACTGGCGGAGTTTCTAAAGAGTTATTCTGCCGTATCTGAATACAGGCCTGGTTATTTTGACTAATAGATTCGAAAAAATAATCAACAAATCGATAGGCTGGCGAAGGGCAGTCATTCTGCCAGATACCATATTGATCATGTACTTCCGGCCAATGCTTTTGTCCAGATGACAATAAAATGAGCATACCTCCGCATTTTACCAGCCCTGCTGCTATGCAAATCACATCCGCATTAAGGCCGCCAAATAAATCAACCACTACAATTTCGCATTCAGTACCAAGAAGTGTTTCCACCTTTGAACAAGCTGTTGCGCCGCTAAAGACATCTCGATCCGACAGCAGTAACAAACCCTCCCGAGTTCGAAAAAACTTTTCATAGAGCTGAAAACACCACAACTCAGATCCTTCGCATGATAGCAACTGACGCTGGTTAATCTGACAGAGTTGTTGAAGCACCCGATTCAGCCACTGATCAAAATTGGCCGGCATTACGTCGGCAGAGCTACCTGTTCTGGACACTAAAGATTGGACTGGCAAGAGATTCTCTGTTTAAATTTTATGTCATTATATGCGAGTAAAATACCATGACCAACGATCAGAAAATACAAATAGAGGCTGCTGCGTTTCGAGGCCTGATAAATCATCTACAGCAAAGAAGCGATGTTCAGAATATCGATTTAATGAATCTGGCCGGGTTCTGTAGAAACTGTCTTGCTAAATGGTATGCCGCTGAGGCACAGATTCTAGACCTGGACATCGATTATGCAAAAGCTCAACAAGCGGTTTATGGTATGAGCATTGATGAATGGAAAACGAATTATCAGACGCCAGCAAGCGAGGAACAAAAGCAGCAGTTCGAGGCGAGCAAACCTCTACACGCGAAAATCAGCGGGCATAATTAAATCAGCTGATAACAGGTTCATGCCGTGACTACTGAGAATCATCAGTACTATTACGACTGAAATGGATGATATCGGCAGACTCAGGCTCATGTTGCAACACTTTTTCATAATCGGCGTTTGCGCCCGTAAGCAAATTAAGTTTCTGCCTAAGCTCATCAAATTTTTCCATCATCATAGCTGACAACTTTAAACTGTAGCTAATTGGAGTAGGGGACCGAATAGCTTCTGCCTCCATTTGAAACATGAGGCCAAGTAAGCGCGGCCTTGCACTTTCCGGGGCCAGAGTAATTTGATGCTGGAGCAACTTTTTG
>JAAEOZ010000046.1 GCA_024222685.1 Gammaproteobacteria bacterium
GGCAATTTCGCGGGTGAAGGCAGCCTGAGCGAAAGCGAATCCACGCAGTACACCAACTCACAGTTGCTGGCCAACAACATCCGTCTCGAGGCGAAGGGCGATGCCACCATCAGAGGCGCCGATATCCACGCCGAAGACAAGCTCGAGATCGTCGCAGAGAACCTGGATATCTCCTCGGTTCAGAACCTCAGTTCCACCGAGACGCATTCGCAGGGAATGTCCTATTCCGGCGCGGGCACTGGCGCCAACGCTGCCGAGGGCTATCACGAAATCCTGAATACGCAGGTTACCCGACTGACCGGCCGGCAGGTTGATATTAGCGTCGCCGATCATACCAACCTGGAAGCTGCCGTCATCGCGTCGGTCGATTCACACGGAGCGGACAACGGCCAGTTGAGATTGAGCACCGAGACCCTGAGCGCCAGTTCCCTGAACAATACCGTCGACAATGAAAATCGTTCGCTCGGTATTCTCGGTGGTCAAACCTCGACCCTGGAGTACCTGGATGAAACTAGAAATTCCAGAACCAAGTCGCTAGCCACGCTGGGTAGCGGTGACATCCAGATCAACGATACCAAACGCTCTGAAACCCGCTTCCTGAACACCGATATCACCGACACCGAAGTCGCCATCTTCGATATAGGATCACACCAGGGCCTGAGCGGCGAGCTCGATGTTCGCCTGCTTTCCGACGCAGGCCGCAAGGAAATAGCCGAGGATTGGCTCAAAACCCGGATGATTGGCAATACCATCGAACTAGTGGCAACCACCGAGCGAGTCGGCATCGAAGATTTTTTCAGCGAAACCGAAAAACACCACACAACTTACGAAACGATTAAGCAGCAAATTTATCATGACCCTCAATTGGCTGATGCGCTTCAAAACCCAAGTTTAAGTGCCGAGCAAAAAGAATTAATGCTAAATCGGCTAGTCAATGCAGTCATGTTGCAACTTGGTTACGAAAGCTACGAAAACAAAATTATCGCTACTGACTCCACTGGAAGGGATGGTCAACAAATTTTCGGTTTTTACTCTACCGAAACGGGTAACGCATACATAAACGACAAGAACATAGATGACACCACTGGCCTGGTTACTACAGCTGGGCATGAAGCAACCCGCGCAATGGATCACCAGCAAGGCGTCGATTTCAATGAGAATCGTGAGGACAGAACCAAGTACGCTCAAAATTACGGTGAATCTTTCGCGAGCTACACCGGGCAATCATTGAGTATGGCTGGTTATGAAGGAGGGTTGGCAGATTCGAACGATCACCTGGGTAATACTGATTACAATGTAAAGAATAATGCCGAGTCATTCGTTAAATTGGATAAGAATCAAGGAGATAACTACCTTAAACATGACGACAGTCTCCAATTCCATCAGTTAATTGATGCTCTTTTCGACTGTGGTTCGAGTGGCGATTGCACCGAGCAATATAAGTCAGATATGCAGCGTGAGGTAGCTCAACTACTTAAGGAAGATTACGAATCAGATGCCCGATTAAGAGCAGCCTGTCAATCTGCTTCAAGCGATGCCTGCAGGGCAGAGGTTAGTGAACTCAGGGAAGCTTTCTATAGTTATAAAAATTTGCCTAACGGGAAGGTGATTTTTCAGGACGGTACGCTCTCGGAATACGTAGATGTTGCAAGACAGTACGGCGAGTACCGAAGTGAAGGCATGTCTGACAATGCCAAACGGGCATTGGTCAGTTTGCCGGTTGATACCTTCACCGGCATGGTCGAATTAGCAACTGTTGTTACAAAGGCGGCGCAGGGAAACAAGGAATCTCAACAGCAACTTTCGAATATTAGTGAAAGTATCCAATCCTTTGTATCGGACCCAGTAGGCACTATCGAGAGCAGTGTAAAGGTTCGACTTGAAGAAGCGGATAGGCAAGAAGCCTTAGGAAACATCAACAAGGCTGAGGAGATAAGATCAAAGATAATTCTTGAAGGTGCGTTTGCTGTAACAGGTACCACCAATGGTGCGATCAGCTTGGTGCGAACCGGACTGGGAGTGCCTAAGCTCGACAATAAAATTCAGTACTCATCGGTCGAAAATGAACTTAAGCAAGTCAACCCCGAACTCGAAACCTATAGAGAACTTGTTGGAGTGGGTGCCGATGGGGCACAAATCGGGCTTCCTATAAACTATACCCGCGTAGTTGCTCCCAACGGCGATATAGTCATACAGGGGCCACGTAAAGGAATTTATGAACAAACTGATTTTATAGACAAGGTCGGTAATCCCTTGTACCTAAACAGTGGAAAGCTCTACAGCATGGATGGTAGGAAGGAATACGTTCCGAAGAGCTATGTGTCCAAGTCAACAAAGAAATTCGAAAGATTTGACGAGGCTGCACTTCAGGGACAATATCGACAGGAAAAAATGCTTATTGATAACCAAGGGTTCAACATTACTGGATTCGAGGATGAGATCAATCATCCATCTGGAACTTTAGGCAATCCATTGCCTTGGAATCCAGATAATTTACCGGGTACTCCTGAAGGAGGATCAACTTTTCTTACAGACAAGGCTTCATTTATTGATGCATTTGGCGACCTAGAGGATTCGTCAAGTATAATAACAGTTACGAAAAGTCAGTTAAGAACTTTAGAAACGAATTTGGGTCTCCAGCCAGGTATATTAGGTACGGGATCAGTTATACGACAATTTGAAAACATAAGATCTATGTCACCTGCAAGTCCTCTGGGACTTGCAGGTAACGAGTTTTTCAGAGGTCCAGGATTCCATCTTTCAGATGGTGCCCCGGAAGTTATAATTAATCCAGCACAAAACAGAATCAACAACACGAACATCATTCGAAGTTGGATTATTGAGGTTACTGAATGACAAGATTACCGACAGATATATTTGTTTCTCATATAGGGATTAATCGAATTAACCTTGGAGGCATAGATATCGATTATTACGAAACACTGCCAAATACAGAGGTAGTTGATAGAAAAGTATTCGCTTATGGAGTCGAGAAACTGGTCAGAACAGTGATTATGAGATTTCAAAATGAGAAAGAAATGATTGGTTTTTTACAGAATCTAGTAAATTCGGGGATAGGGTTTACCGACAATGAAAAGTCTGTAGCCTACAAGGAGGCCTGTAGCTTAAAAAATAGAGGTGCTTTGAAAGGAAAAATATTAGGTTGTTAGATGATGAAAAATCAATGGGACAATGCCGTTACCATAGAGGAGTCAGCAACAGTAGAGTTTTTGGATCAGGCATGTAACGACTACTTTGATATCAATATTGGCGCCATGAAGAGCCTTGATAGAGATCAATCGACACTGACCCCTTGATTTCGATCGGTCGAAAAGTGTGTCGACAGAATTGATTTTTTCGGACGGAAACCGGGACAGATTTAGTTGTTTTTTGACTGAACCAACCTCGAGTAAAATGCTCATCTGGAATTAAATAAATCTGTCCCGGTTTTAACTTCAGAGTCGTTCATGCACCACCCCGCGAGTGACCGCTCTGGCCGAATACCTGTGCCTTCGTTTTAGTCCTCTACATACGGCTCTGCTTTAAAAGGGAGATCAACGCCACCTGAAATATTGTCGCCCAGATCCGGGCCCCGGTAGACGCGTA
>JAAEOZ010000047.1 GCA_024222685.1 Gammaproteobacteria bacterium
GCGATACGATCACCAGTCGTGGAGGGCTGATTAATCCAGTCAGCTTTATTCCAGCCGGTAATCAACATATCACCCCACTCATCCTGCATCATGCTGACTACTCCGGCAATCACAGCTCGGGGTAAGGGGCCTAGTGAATTGCCATCGAGATAAACGATGTTTTCGGGCAGGTGGAATAGAGACCTGGTTTTAGTAAAATTTGTCATACTTATTTTTATTTTCTGATCATCCATTGAAATATCGAGCGATTCCAGAGCGCCTCTGTAATCGACAGGCATATCACTTCATATCGAACCAGGGCAGAATGCATAAAAGCCGGCCATCGATTCATGTTTCTGATGAATAGCCCTGTTTTATTCGGTAACAGGAAATCTTCTAATACTTCGGTATCAGCCATCGAATCGATATAGTCTCGCGGCACATCAGGCATCTTACGATAGGCATAAAGCAGGTAATCCAGGTATTCACGCGTGGGCTTTAATTTGTCAAATATCCGAGTCGTTCGATAATAATAAAACTCGATATTATCATCTCGGTGCAATACTTTTTCGTGCGCATCCAGATAGGGAACTCCTTCAAAATAATCCATACGTATGGCATCGCGTTGCAGGATCAGATACATTTTGCCATAAACCGCCTCGTTATCATCGATGTCGGCCGAAGCATAGCCATGATCCCGGTAAAACCCGGGCTGGCTAAAACGCAATGCAGCATTTTGAAGCACGTAGTCGAAGGATTCGAATACACTAATCCGGCGTTGCTCGAGCACATCCAGGGAAAGGTTTGCCCCAAATGCAAAATAATATATTTTGCGGTCAGCACAGGGCCATAACAATCTTTTTAGATGTGCCAGTTCAAATCCGGCTTTCCATAAAACAATTCGATACAAGAGCTATACACCCAAAATTAAATTAGCAATATAAATGGATTATTTATTATAACTACATGACCAGCACGGTAGAAACTGATTAAATAGACTCAGCCCAATTTAAAACCTGACTAAAGCGGTAAAGACGTGAAGATTATTATTGATGATCATCAATTTGAAGCTTGCTTTGAAGAAACAGGATCACCAGAATCCTGCGCGGCTTTTCGTCGGATCATGCCCTTCAATAGTCAGGTAGTACATGTGCGCTGGAGTGGTGAGGGTATGTGGATGCCACTCGGTGATATGGAATTTGACGTCAATTACGAAGACGCGACCTGTTACCCTGCCCCGGGACAGATATTGCTATACCCCAAAGCTAAAAGTGAAACCGAAATTCTAATTGCTTATGGTGCGGTACAATTTTCCTCAAAGGCAGGCACCCTGGCCGGCAACCACTTCGCCACAATTACATCCGATTTACACAAACTCCGTGAAATAGGTGTTTCCACCCTGTGGCAGGGCGCCAAACCCATCTCATTTATACTGGAATAAATATGTTTTCATTCGAAAAATTAGACTACCCGTTAATCCAGGCACCGATGGCGGGTGGGCCAAATACTGCTGAAATGGTTTCTACCGTGGTGAATTCCGGCGCAGTTGGCAGTTATGGTTTTGCCTATGCCAAAGCAGATACTATTAAGCGAGATTTGAATGCCGCTAATAGATTGGTCGAAGCGAATAATAGCGGTGCAATAAATGCGAATTTCTTTGTGTTTAACGAAGTCGAAATGCCGGCTGCGGGACAGATCGATAACGCTGTCAGCTGCCTTTGCGAGTTAACTGGCGATACTGATATCGACATTCCTCAATCACCCTACTACCCCGATTTAAACCAGCAACTGGAACCAGTTTGGGCATGTAGACCGGATATCCTCAGTTTTCATTTTGGCATCCCCGATACAGCCATACTCGAAAAAGCCCGAGCGCTCGATATTGCCGTGGGTATCACAGCGACAAGTGTCACCGAGGCCAGACAAATAGAGCAGGCCGGGGCCAGTTTTATTGTCGCACAGGGTATTGAGGCGGGCGGTCACCGGGGTATTTTTAATGCCGAAGCGAGCGACGATCTTTTGCCTGCTTTTAGTCTACTCAAATCACTATCCGACATAACCAGCCTGCCTCTGGTGGCAGCTGGTGGCATCATGACGTCAACTCAGATACGCGAAGCCCTGGCGCTCGGAGCTAGCGCTGTACAATTGGGAACCGTTTTTTTGACAACCAGTGAAAGCGGCGCTTCACCTGCACATAAGGACTATCTTCTTAATAAGACTGAGCGGCATACTGAAATAACCCATGGGTTTTCAGGTCGTCCTGCGAGAGGCATTAGTAATCGATTTATCAAAGCAATGACCGACAAAGCTGTATTACCTTTTCCGATTCAAAACAGCTTAACCGGAAAAATGCGAACCAGAGCGGTCAGCAGAAATGACGGCGAATTTCAGTCGCTATGGGCAGGCCAGAATTTTGCCGGCTGTCGTGACGAGACCATAGCCGAGCTGCTTGCCAGGTTGTTTGATTGAAAGCAAATGTAACCGATGATTTCTATATTGTTGCGCACGAACCGGGTGCCGAGCATCCTGCAATTCCGACCTGGGCCAGCAATACGAGCAATCCAGTATTACTTGATGCGGATTATTGTGGTGATGTTCAACGCATCGAGCTCCGATCGGTCCCAGCTGCTTTTCAGATACTTAACCTGCTCTCCGTTGCCGAGTGCCGGCGTATCATCCAGCTGAGTGAATCGCTCGGCTACCTGCAGGATGCTGCGGTATCATTGCCCCGATCTATTCGCCATAACGATAGTTTCACCTGGATAGCAGACCGGCAAACAAATGACCTTATATGGCGACGGTGTTCAGCTGTCATAAACCAGAATTTACAGGTCTTTGATAACAAAAAGGCGCTGGGTTTAAACGCTCGCTTTCGTTTTTATCGATATCAGACAGGCGATTATTTTAGCCCACACACCGATGGTTCATGGCCTGGCAGCGAAGTAATCGATAACAGGTTGATCACCAATGCTTATGATGATCGCTGGAGTCAACTTACTTTTCTGGTTTTCCTGAGTGACGACTACGAAGGTGGCAGCACAGATTTCCATGTCTCCGCAAACGATTCGAGTGCCGATAATATTGTATCTGTCAAAACCCCGATAGGAGCCGCGTTTTGCTTTCCACACGGACAGCACCCTTTGCACTGCCTGCATAGCTCTGCAACAATAACTCAGGGAACGAAATATATCATCAGAAGTGACGTACTATTCGAGCTGTGATATCAATCCTGACGCTTTAGTTTTGTTAACTCTTGCTGCAATTCGAAAATGAACTCAACCCCGACCGAGACACTCTAACTCCTGCTCGGCAGCTTTAGTAGATGCAAACTCTATACGAAAGTCCTGGTAGAAATAATCTAGACTATACTCAACAATCTTTTGAGTGGAAGCCTGTCAATACAGGATAATTACAGCAGGGATATGGATTCACAGTGCGATTATTAAGATTAGTTCCAGGCATTATCTTCGGCCTGATATTCGCCGGCGCGGGTTGTTTTATTCTAGCAGAGACATCTATCCCAACCTGGCAAAACTGGTACTCAATGCAGGACTGGCGACCTGCTCAGGCAAGCTTACTATCTCTTAGCGGATCAGAGAATGATACCGAGGCTACTTATCAATATGAGTATGGCGGCACAAGCTACCAGAGCCAGCGCGTCTACGTCGCAGAATTTAAAGATAATATCGGTTCATACCACGCCGAGCTTTTTCAACGGCTGGACAGGTATCGCCGAAACGCTGAGTTAATACCGATCTGGGTAAATCCGCATGCGCCGAATCAGGCCGTCATAGATCGTGACATGCGATGGGGACTTTTCACATTGATGACAGGTTTCTGCTCGGTGTTTTTCGGTATAGGGCTTTTGGTTTTAATTGTCAGCATACGCAGTGCCAGCAAATCACAGGTCTCGCAGACGATCCCCTTACACAAACTTCGTAAGGAGTGGAAAGAAAAACAAAAGGAGCCCGGCTTTGCCGAAACCTTTCTCGAATACTGCCAGAGTCGATATGAAGAAATACAGATGTCAAAACAGGACCAGCAGGACAAGGTCGACTGGAACACGCATAAGGGCTGGGAAACCTCGGAAATCCGTTCAACTGCAACAAAGGGGGTGTGGTTATTCTGGTTATTTGCTGTGGTCTGGAATGCAATTAGTTCGTCCGTTATTTTCATTATTCCCGAAGAACTCGAAAAAGACAATTACGCAGCTTTAATAGCATTGCTGTTCCCTCTAGTTGGTCTCTTTCTGATTTATAAGGCGATTGCGCTGACACTGGAATACCGGCATTTTGGAAAAGTGTTTTTTGAAATGGACCCTTATCCCGGGGCTATCGGTGGCCACGTCGGTGGTCGTATACGTGTCAGTCGGCTGCCTTATCAGAAAGCACAAACCGCGAATGAAATATTTGTTCGCCTGGAATGTATTTATTCTTACGTATCAGGAAGCGGTAAAAATCGCTCGCGCAAGGAAAGTATAAAATGGGCCGAACAGGGTAAACCTCATATACATAACCCGGGTCAGGGAACCAGTTTGCAATTCCGATTTAACGTTCCTGACGATCTTCCGGAGGCAACGGTAGAGCAAAACAATGCCTATTATTTCTGGCGACTCACAGTAAAGGTCGACGTAGCCGGTATCGACTTGAATCGAAATTACAACATTCCAGTATTTAACACCGGTGAAACTTCGCGCTCTGCTCATCATGACATCAGCGCTCAGGTTAATGCTAACAGAGCAACAGAGTCGGCGAAGGTACAGTCTTCGATCGCCAGTGGCAATTTTGATATCGACGGTCTCTCCCGGGCAATGCGCTATTCAACTCAGGGCAATGAAATCCAGCTGTCATTCCCGATGTTTCGCAATAAACTACTGACGCTGTTTGCCGCGATATTTGCCGGAGGATTCGGCTTTGCAACCATTTCGATTGCAGCTACAGCTGCAGAAGGCGGCCTGTTTGGAATTGCAGCGGGTTTATTCGGACTGCCATTTGCACTTGTCGCCCTGCTTTCAGCAGTCGCAACAATATATTTAATTTTTAACAATTTACATGTCACCCTCAACTCTGGCCGAGTTAGCATTAATCGACGCTTACTATTCATTCCGGTTTTCCGGCGTAATCTCGAACAACATCAAATCTCGCATCTATTTATCAAAAAATCAGGCAGTACCGGTCAGGGCGTAGGCCAGGTAGAGCATTATAAGATTAAGCTACAGGATAAAAACGGACGTTCAGCTACCGTCGCGGAGGACCTGGATGGCGAAGATGTGGCGAAGCATTTTGCGGAATATCTCGCGCAGCGTATTGGTGTTGAATGTCGATTGGGTAAATAGACTATAGAGTCGATTTTTTATAACCTGAGTCCGATACGCTATTTAAACCAGAAAAACGGGGGGCCGCTACACTCCCCGTTTTAAATGCATGACTTTATTACAGTTACTTAGTCTTAACGGGTAAACTCATCCAGGCCCTGGGAACGGTTACGGTTACGGATTCTGGTGCCTCTGAAACATTATTCAAGCGTAGTTTCCAGAAAATACGCTTCCCGGTCTGCTCGACAATTTTCATCGGACCGTA
>JAAEOZ010000048.1 GCA_024222685.1 Gammaproteobacteria bacterium
CTAACTGCCGGTTTTGCGTTGCATTTATTCGGCGTTGAACCGGGTGAAGTACTGGAACAGCTATCAAGTTTAGGTATAACTTTGATGTTGTTTACTATCGGCCTGAAATTACATATCGGTGATTTACTAAAACGTGAAGTCTGGGCTGGCACGCTGACACATATGAGTTTCTGGATACTCATTTTTATCGGGAAGCAGGAAGTGGTTTTGCAGAAGACAGTCTGCAATTGATACAGCAGGAGAAAATAAATCCGGTTGAGTAACAGACTAAAGTGCGGACAGATAGATACGCAACTGCTCCATACCGGCTCCCCAGCCACTCTCGTGGTCTGCACGAGTAGATTCGAAAGCTTCGACTTCCTGGGATGTCGGGTCGCGAGGCTCCCACAGAAAGGTAAGCCTGGTATTATTTTCAGATATTTCCTCAAATAAAAGCGTAGCCAACATATCTTTCGGCCAGTCAGGTATATGAGTCATTGGCACAATATCGCCATTCTGATTTGAAAAGTATTGCAGGAATACCAGCTTCTGTGGTGACTTCACCTCTTCATATCGGGTAAACAACCACATCTCATGGCCATTAGGCATGGTTACTCTGTGCAGCGATGAGCCACCATCTGTAATATCGGCAGACACAAACTCACAACTACAGCCCTGCATTGGAAACATCCAGTTATTGAGATGCTCTACCTGCGTCCAGGCGTCAAAAACCAGCTGCCGCGGCGCCTTAAATTCGCGGATAATTTCTGAAGGCTGAACTTTTAGGTTATTCATTTTTGTTCCCCCTTATTTTGAATTTCTGTCATATAGTGTTCTAACTGATCTAGAGAATTTCCCCAGTACTTTTCGAATTGATGTATCCACTCGTTAATGGGGCATAGTTTGTCAGGCTGGACTCGATAAAACCGGTAGCGACCTGGATACCACTGGCTGAGGCCATACTCACAACATATTCCCATATGGGAATATGTCAAGTTGATTGAGTTATGAAATGTCTTTTTAGTGAAACGCGACTGGCTATCAACTACAGGGAATTAGATGATTGAGTAAATCATGGTTCCGAAAACACAGCCACCAGAATTACCGAGGAAAGCTCTCCTGTCAGTTTCAATCCACGTGCCCGCGAAGGGCACGACTGCTCTATCTTAACTTAATGATTATCAAGGTAAAACCGGCAAGTTTCCGCTAATCCCAGGATAGCAGGCGCTTTTTCCCTAATTTTAAAAGAGCAATTTAAATATTATATAAATTCAATGCTTTAAGGCATCGCTAACCTGACCGGAATTTTATGTGAGCGAAGGGTTAGCGCCTACAGAATAAGTGCATCACGAACAGAATCTGCCACAACTTTCGCGCCTAAATGTTCAACCTTTTGCCGACCTTTTTTCCCCAGGTAATAAAATCTCAGACTATCTTCTTCCGCGTCGAATATTTCGACTAAATTGTGTTTTAACGTAACCATTTGAGCAGGATCTACTTCGCATTCAAACACGGAATTCTGTACTCGCATACCGTAGTCGAGACAGGTCTTTGCGATGTTCCGCAATCGCCTTCTCCCACCTGCGGTAATGACGCTAACATCATATGTTACTAATACCAGCATAATTAATCCGATTCCGTTATTTTAAATAATAAGGTGGGTAATACTCCGTATCGCCCCGCAAATGTCTTGCCAATAACATTGCCTGGCAGTGTGGCAGCAGGCCCACCGGTATTTTCTCCTGAAAATAGGGATGTATGATTTCAGCCTGCTTGCGTTCCTGCCAGGCGGTAAGCAGTTCTTTTCTGGCTTCATCTTTCAGGCGTACTGCACCACTGGCTTCAGTGACAAAGTCTTTTGCCCTGATTTGCTGGCGGTTTATCAGAGTCAGTACAAACCGGTCAGCCCAGGGTGCTCGAAATTCTTCGAGTAAGTCAAGCGCCAGGCTTTTCCTACCCGGTCTGTCCTGATGCAGGAAACCTACATATGGATCCAGCCCGACACCCTGTAATGCCGACGAACATTCGTGAGTTATCAAGGTGTATGCGTAAGACAACAAAGCATTTACCGCATCGGTTGGTGGACGCCTTACTCTGCCTCGAAACTTAAAATCAACATTTCGAATTAACTCATTGAATACCGAGAAATAACGGCTCGCTGCTTCTCCCTCAATGCCCATTGTCTCGGCAACAGTCGAGGCATGCTTTACCCGGCGAAGACTCGAAGCCAGTTGATCGACAACTCTCAGTATCTTTGCATTCTCACCATGGTTTCGTGTTTCACGCTGCAGCACA
>JAAEOZ010000049.1 GCA_024222685.1 Gammaproteobacteria bacterium
AATGAAGCAGTAACAAAAACCAGAACGGTTAATGTTATTACTGCAGCTGATACTACTAAACCGGTCATCACCCTCAATGGATCGACGCCGGTTAGTATCGAGCTGGGTGATAGCTATAACGATGCTGGAGCCACAGCCAGTGATGATATCGATGGTGATATCACGGCGAACATCACGACCGACAGTACCGTCAATACTGCGCAGGTAGGCAGTTACACGGTGACCTATAACGTCAGTGACGCGGCGGGCAATACAGCCACAGCGGTCGTGCGAACCGTCAATGTCACTCCGGATGTGACTAAACCAGTAATCAGCTTATCAGGCAATAATCCGGATAGTATTGTGACGGGATCACCATACATCGATGCCGGAGCAACGGCAATGGATAACATCGACGGTAATGTATCTGGAAATATTATCAGCTCAGGTAGTGTTAATACCAATACGGAGGGCACTTATTTTATTTCTTATAATGTTTCAGATTCAGCAGGAAATGAAGCAGTAACAAAAACCAGAACGGTTAATGTTATTACTGCAGCTGATACTACTAAACCGGTCATCACCCTCAATGGATCGACGCCGGTTAGTATCGAGCTGGGTGATAGCTATAACGATGCTGGTGCGACAGCAACCGACGATATCGATGGTGACATCACTTTAAACATAGTCACCGAAAATACCGTTGATGTTAACCAGGAAGGAAGTTATTCGGTGGTTTATAACGTCAGTGATGCTGCAGGTAACTCAGCCATAACAGTGGTACGTACTATCAATGTTACGTCAATCGAAGATATAACATCCCCGCTAGTAACAGCCCCTGGCAATATTGTTACTGATTCGGTGGGTAGATTAACCACCGTAGCGATAGGACAGGCAACCGCAACTGATAATGTCGATGGAGATTTAATAGCCTCCCCAGATAAAACTGGACCTTTTGCACCGGGTCGCCATCAGATCGTATGGTCTGCCACTGATGCTGCAGGCAATACTGGCTCGGCAATACAGTTGGTCGATGTACAGCCTATTGTAGAATTCTCAGCTAATCAATTATCTGAATCGGGAGCAACTGTTAGCATTCGTGTTTTACTCAATGGGGATGCGGCTAGTTATCCGGTCGATGTTGATTATCAGGTTTTCGTAAACGGAGCATCAGGCCCTTCTAGCGCTGGCTCGCTGGCAATATCAGTGGGCAGGGAAGGTAGTATCGATTACCTCGTGCCCAGCAGCATTCTATCCGGAGATATTGTTTTTAAACTAGTTTCTGCCAGCAATGGAGTTGTAGGCCCCATTGCATTGCATCAGGTAACGATCATCAATAGCAACATTGAGCCACTGGCGGAACTCGAATTGACTCAGAACAATACCTTGACTCGTATTGTCACAACCGATCTCGGATCAGTCGTGACCGAAGTGGTAGTTAACGATGTTAATCTCTCCGATACCCACCTTTACGATTGGAGCGGTACTGACAATATCCTGCTGGGATCTAACCCTGGAGAGTCAGATTCAGAATTTTCTTTTGATCCAGCCACTCTGCTACCTGGATTTTATAGAATCGCTGTTAAGGTAACCGATGATGGTCAACCGAATCTTGGCAGTGAAGTTGATCTCTATGTACAGGTTCTGCAGACATCACCTGTCCTGAGTAGTAATGATAGTGATGGCGATGGCATAAATGACATTACAGAAGGCATCGGCGATATCGACAACGATGGAATTCCCGATTATTTAGACGATCTGGAAGCCACATCGCTTATTCCTGGCAAGGCTGGGGTAACCGATAGCTGGTTACTAAATGTTCAACCAGGCCTCAGATTACGTTTAGGTAAGCTTTCACTACTGAGCGGGCGATATACCAGCGGTGTCACAGCAGATGAAGTAGAGCAGTATAGTGGCAAATCAGGTGGTTCTGCTCCAGCCAATACGGTAGACGATTACACTAACGTTGGTGGAATATTTGATTTTGAAATCAGTGGCTTACAGGAACCAGGTCAGTCGATAATGATTGTTTTGCCGCAGCACACTCCGATTCCCAATGGCGGTACTTACCGAAAATACACCGAAACTCTGGGATGGCAAAGCTTTGTTGAAGATTCCGAAAATGTATTGTATTCGGCAAGTGGGCAGCCTGGTTTGTGCCCACCACCTGGTGATTCTCAGTATACCCCTGGTCTCACTTCGGAGCATCACTGCGTTCAGCTATTGCTGGAGGATGGTGGCCCGAATGATGCTGACAGTACAAAAAATGGCGTGATCAAAGATCCCGGTGGTGTATCAATAGAGGATAAAACGTCGTCTGATCCTGATAAACCGACCGGTGGTGGTAGTGGCAGAGCCGATGCCAGTATGTTGATAGTTCTGTTAGGCCTGACAATTCTGGTTCAAATACTTAGCCGTAGACGTAATCAGTTGCTATGAATACAGGATTTCATTGTAACGTGTTCGTAATTCGTTTTTCTGTATCTTGCCCATTGTATTGCGTGGTAATTCATCGGTGATCTCTACGCGCCTGGGTTGCTTGAATCTGGCAAGTTTTTCTGACAGTGCAGCTAAAATAGTCGCCTCATTCAAAATCTGGCCTGACTTCACAACCACTATCGCAATCACTGCTTCACCGAGGTCCGCGTGTCTGACACCAATCACGGCTGATTCAGCTACTCCTTCAATTTTGTCAATTAGCGATTCTATTTCTTTCGGGTAAATATTATATCCACCTGAAATGATGAGATCTTTTGAACGCCCGACAATGTGCAAATAACCGTCTTCATCAAATCGACCAAGATCACCGGTGATGAAAAGACCATTTTCCCGAAACTCTTCGGCAGTTTTTTCCGGCATTCGCCAATACCCACTGAACAGGTTTTCACCATAAACTTCAATTGAACCGGTTTCACCCTTCGGGATCGAGTCACCCGTCTGTGGATCAGCGACAATAACCCTGATTCCGGGCAGGGCAAAACCTACCGTGCCCGCTCGGCGCTCGCCACTATACGGGTTTGAAGTGTTCATATTGGTTTCAGTCATACCATACCGTTCCAGAATGGCATGACCCGTGTTTTCCAGCCATTGCAAATGGGTATCTTCGAGGAGTGGAGCCGACCCGGAAATAAAGAGACGCATGGATTTGCTGGCCCTGGATAAATCAGGATGGTTTAGCAGTCTTTGGTAAAAAGTAGGAACGCCCATCAATACGGTGGCATCTGGCATGTGCTTAATTATGCCATCAACCTCAAACCTGTTGAGGAAAATCATCGATGATGATGACATCAATACGCAGTTTGTGGCTACAAATAAACCATGTGTGTGGAAAATGGGCAGAGCATGGATGAGTCGATCCTGCTTTCCAAAATGCCAGTAATTGCAGAGCGTTGTTGCATTGGATACGAGCGCAGCATGCGACAGCATGGCACCCTTGGATCGACCTGTTGTACCTGAGGTATACAAAATCGCCGCCAGATCTGTCGAACTACGCGTAATGCCTTCAAAACCAGGTTTCTGGTCGTTTTTGGCTTCACTTAAACTGCCTTGCCCGTTTTCCGATAATGTCCAGAGGTGACGGACACCCGATGCCTTTGTGGCTGCGGTCATTTCGTCCTGTCGATTGGAATCGCAGACAAATATCAATGGCTCAGCATCGGTTAGAAAATATACTACTTCTTCTACTGTATAGGCCGTATTAAGAGGCAGGAATACGGCTCCAGCCAGTATACTGGCAAGATATAATTCGAGAGCTTCTACTGATTTTGGCACCTGGGCTGCAATTCTATCTCCAGGAGCTATACCTGCTTCAATCAAAGCCGCTGAGAGCTGTTCTACAGAATTAAAGAACTCCAGATATGAAATTGACTTTGAATCACGTGCAGAAAAGATGAACTCTTTATCGAGGTCGTTCAGCGAGGACTCAAGCAGTGCGTGTAACAGATGATTGTGTCGGTATTTTTTAGTCGTATGCTGCAATTTTTTTTAGTTTACTGACTCAAGGTATGACGGTGGGCCTAATTGTAGAGGATAATTCCAAGAACTATCGCGGCGACTAATCCGAGAGCTATGATGACCCAGTCGGACGATGAATAATTCTTTTCAACTCTGGGACGAGATTTGGTTTCTATACTGTTGGTGATCCTACGGAGATCATCTTCTGTAACTGATCCTTTAGCCTGTAATATTTTCAATAACTGATTCCTTGTTTTTACATACTGCTCCCTGGTCAGAATATGATTCGAGCGAGTCTTCGATAGTAGTTGGAATGGGGAATTGCGGTTAGACATCAATTTATAAACTGGGCATTGATTTGTTTATTAAGACTCTGCAGACGTGTGTCTTCGGGAAATAATTTTAGCCCTGTTATAATGTACCTGGAAGCGTCTTTGTAGCGGCGTTTGGTAATAAATCTTTCTGCTTCTGTAAGATATAAATCTGCCAGTTTTTTATCCTTTAACAGATAGTGTTTTGGGTCGACCCTCTTGATAAGAGGAATGACAGTGGTCAAATCTTCACCGGATTCTGATTTTACCAGTTTCTTTGCATTCTTATACCGATCGTAAAGCGAAGTTAGACTGCTCATCAGGCGGTCTCGCTGATCTTTTATCTGATCTTCGATAGTGGATAAAGCTACTGAATCGGGGTAATGTCTTTTTGCCTGGCCGAGAAGACTCAATGCCTGGGGATAATCATACAAGCCTTCTTTGGGTCGAAAAACAGAACGAATTCTTTCTCTATAATAAGTGATAATTTCCCGGCGAAGACCCACTGAGATAAATTTCTGCTGCACTTCCTCGAGTTGTTCAAGCGACCAGATAGTCTCAATCAATAAAGCTTTATCACCCTGCTTGATCAATTGAATCTTGTCATAAAGCTGCTGTTCATCAAGAAAAGCAATTATTGGTTTATAACCAATACCAGCAGCAATTACAAAAACAAAAAGTGTGGCAAGAATGATCTGTTTGGTATGTGACTTTTTAGATCGCATGCCCTCGGCAAACATATCTACCGTTTCAATTCTATCGTCCCGATTAACTGTTAATGCCTTAGCTAATGTTTTCTGCTGCCGACGATTAAGGCCTTTTATAGGCTTGGGTTTGATCCCGAGTTCCTTTATTTTAGGCGAAGCAACCTTATTATATGGGTGCTTTCCTCCTGCAAGCAATTGGTATGCGACACAGGCCAGGCCATATATATCATCACGAGGGTCGGGATTCATTCCGGCAAACATTTCTGGTGTAGCATATGCAGGTGTAACTGCGCAAAGTTTGGCAGGGTCAAACATTGTACTATCGCGTTCCTCATCGCTCTGAGTGCTTGCTCGCGCGATACCGAAGTCGAGGAGTTTGACATGACCATCATTAAGTAAAAAACAGTTTCCTGGTTTGAAATCAGAGTGAATTAACAGCTTTTCGTGAGCATAAGCCAGACCACCACAAAGCTCGTCAATAATATAAAGAGCATGATCCATTTTAAGGGGCTTTTTGCTGAGCTCTTTAATTAACTGATTTAATGGCTTACCCTTCAGGTATTCCATAGTCATGAAAACGGTGTTGGCGTCTCGGTCGAAATCATAAACAGTAGCGATATTTGGGTGCGCAAGACGTTGTGCCTTACTGGCTTCACGTTGCAATGCTATAAATGAACCCGAGTATTTCTTGAAAGCATCTGTTAATACCTTTATGGCGACATAGGGATCTTTATCCTGAGCCTCTACTTTAAGTAGGTCCTTGGCTTTAAAAACGACCCCCATCCCCCCCCGGCCAAGTTTTTCCAGCAATATAAAACGCTCTTTTAAAGTAACTCCTGGACCGAGATTTTCGTAACGTTTACTCCGATGTGGCTTTTCTACTATTTCTGGAGTGAGCGTACCCGAATTTTCATCTGTATTTAAAGTATCTGGTTCCTTACCATCAACTCTGACTATGACGGTTTTGTCACTCGAAATATCTTCCTGAAATTCATCTGAGTCGGTCAGATGTAATGTTTTATCTTCAGCAAAGTAGGAAATGTCACAATCGGTATTGCTACTAATTGTCGACTGAATGTTAACTTTGGAGATTAAATTTGATATCTCGGCAAATTGCTCACGATCAATTTTACTCCTGGTGAACAGATCCTGGATATAACCTTGGGCGTCAGTATGACTAGACGCTGTAGTGCTAAAAATACTGGTCAGACTTTCTTCCAGATCATTCTGGAGGAGGGAGCCTGATAAATAGTCATCGATGAGTGATTCGCACACTTCGGACATGTTTTAGTGCCTAGTTATCGTCTATTCGCCTTAATAGTGATGATTGACGTATTGTCAGTACCACCGGCATCAAGTGAATGACTCAGGAGTGATTGTGTTAATACTGCCATGTCGTTTTTATTATCGTTGATTAGTGAGGACATATTACTCACTTCAAGATCTTTATACAGACCATCGGAACAAATAACAAATATATCATTATCTTCAATTTCGACATAGTCAAAATCGAGGCATAATTCATCATCAATACCAACCGCCTTTAGGACCACATTTGCGGCGGGGTGGCTTTCCGCATCCTGAGGTGCAATCTTGCCCATACGAACCAGTTCTTCAACATAGCTGTGGTCATCAGTTAACCTGTCTAACTTGCGTTTACGAAATCGATAGATGCGACTATCGCCTGCCCAGAAGGTAAACAGGTAATTTTGCCATATATAGGCGCATACAACAGTACTTCCGATCGTCGCATTTTTGCCCATTTTACTTGATTTACTCCGAATAATGGCGTTCGAATTTAATAGATTTTCTTCAATTAGCAAAATTGAGTCTTCAAGGCTTTTTTGCTGTTTAAATAATTCAAGATTACGTGTAATGGTTTTACTGGCAAAGTCTCCTGCTTGATGACCACCCATACCATCGGCTACCAACCACAACTTTTCTTCTTCAAGCAGAAGGATAGAATCTTCGTTTCGCTCGCGCACATTACCAGTATGTGACACACCACTACTGGTAATTTCAAATCCGGAACGATTAGCAGGAATGTTTTTCGATTTGCTGAGTGTCAATATAGCACCTTGTAAGTTGTAGATATTTTGGCATTAAATTTTAAATTAGTAAAATTATAGTGCAGTGTCAGATGTAAAATGCTTATTTTGTTTGTGAAGCAAAAATATTCTGCTCGAAGAACTATTTATTGCCTATACTTGGACGAAGTTTAATTCAAAAATGGTAGGGAAATGAAAAAAATTACAGGTATTTTTGCTACATTGATGCTTCTCGTTTCGAACGCTCAGGCATTTGATATTGGTATCGGAGCGAAAGTAGGTACAGTCGGTGCAGGTTTTGAGCTAAGCATTCCGTTAAGTAAAACAATTAATGCCAGAATTAGTCTGACCAGTATCGATATTGATGATCAGGAAGAAACTATCGAGGTTGGTGATACGGGTGCTACTGGTGATCTGGATGCTGAATTGGGTCTGGATTTTGGTGCAACAGCACTATTGTTTGACTGGTACGTATTCGATGGTTCATTTCATTTGACTGCTGGGATGATGAAAAACGATTCAGAGCTGTCTTTCAATGGCAATCTCCAAAGCGGAATTGTTGTCGATGGTGAGAGTCTTGATCCCAGCGATATTAATGGGGGAATATCAGGTGGTATCAGCCTTGGTGAATCGTTTCAACCTTATGTAGGTATTGGATGGGGTCGTCGTGCGGGAGATGGGGGTGGTCTTTCTATTACTTTCGAACTTGGTGTGGCAATGCTCGATCCTGGTGCTGATTTTAATGCAGACGTGAATGTTGGCGGAATTAATAATCTGGATCAGACTGAATTGAATAATCGAATAAACAGTGTAGAAACGGATGCCAATAAAGAGCTCGATGAGTTCGAAGCATGGCCAGTTTTATCCCTGGGTTTGAATTATAATTTTTAATTTACGAATACCACTGTTACCGATGTTTGTTACAATGCCAGAATAAATTTTCTGATCTGATATCGGTAACAATATGACTCGAGTGGTAAATTGCGTTGTGCTGGGAACAGAGGCACCAGCATTGAAAAGTGTGCCTTATCCGGGTGAACTTGGTCAGCGCATTTTTAATAATGTTTCGGAACAGGGCTGGAAGCAATGGATCGACCGTCAGACCATGATTATTAATGAAAACGGATTGTCAACCGTTGATCCAACCAGCCTCGCATTGATAGAGCAGCATATGGTGGGTTTCCTGTTTAAGGAGGGCGATCTGGGGCATCAGCCTTCCGGATTTCGCCCACCGGGTGCAAAAAAATAAAGATTATCTACCCGGTTACTGAGCCTAATTTCCAAACAGATTGGGTAACAAATTTTAATTCCTGGTAAGCATTTTTTAGTGCCTGATAAACAAGCTCGAATTCAGGTGCCTGAGCGAAGATAAAACCGAGATAACTCGCGCCCTCTGGTAAAGGTATAAGTTCGTATCCCTCCCGAATATGAATTTCGATATCAATGATATATTCAACCTGGAGAGCTTTCGTTAATCCTTCTACTCGTTTTAATAATCCAGTATCGGTAACCGGAATCATCAGCACACCTGCGGACTGAGGATTTTCTACCCTGCCAGGAACGATGCCACACATACCCTCTATAACAATTTCTTCCAGTTTTTTGCCTAGTGAGAATTCAATGAGTTGCCCACATTGCCCTCCAATAGTGCGAGCAGCGAGTTCCAGTAATACAGGACCTGTCTCGGTAATGCGTGCCTCGGCATGTATCGGTCCCTGTTTCAATCCATAAGCCTGGCAGCATTTTCTGACTTCAGCAATGAGTACCTGTTGTAGTTCGCCTTCTAGTCGAGAAGGAGTTAGGTAGTAGGTTTCTTCGAAATAGGGGCCCGTTAGAGGTTCTGGCTTATCAAAAATGGTAAGCAGATGAAACTCCCCATTGATGATAAAGCCTTCAATGGCATATTCGGCGCCGTCCAGATAGGATTCAATCAGCAGGTGATTCCTGATAAAACCGGTCTGGCCGCTTGAATCGAGAATCTTATCGATTCGTGCACAGGCTGCAACGAGCTGATACTGATTATCCGCTCGTATAACCCCTCGGCTTGCCG
>JAAEOZ010000050.1 GCA_024222685.1 Gammaproteobacteria bacterium
CCATACTAACAATATTGTATCCTGAATCAACGTAGATATTTTCTCCTGTAATTCCGGCAGCAAGGTCGGAGCATAAAAAAGCACCGGTATTACCGACATCCTCAGTAGTCACATTTCTCCGCAAGGGTGAGTTGTGTGCTACCTCGTCAAGTATCTTCTTAAAATTGCCTATACCAGCCGCTGCAAGCGTCTTAATAGGTCCGGCAGAAATTGAATTAACTCGAATACCTTCAGGCCCCAAAGCCGCTGCAAGGTAGCGCACATTTGCCTCCAGACTGGCCTTTGCAACACCCATAATATTGTAGTTTGGTAAAGCCCTCTCTGAACCAAGGTAAGACATAGTGATGATCGCACCGTTGGTATTTTGCATCAACGGTCGTGCTGATTTGGCCATTGCTGCGAGGCTATAAGAGCTAATATCATGAGCTATACGGAAGGCCTCTCGATCCAGGTTTTTCAGGTAATCACCATCCAGTGCTTCTCGTGGTGCAAAGGCTACGGAATGTATCAGGCAATCAAGTGAACTCCAGATTTTTCCAAGTGAGTCAAAAAGTCCACTTATATCTTCGTCGATAGTTACGTCGCAGGGTAAAACAATATCTGAGCCAAACTCTGAGGCAAATTTCTCGACACGAGGTTTGAGTTTTTCATTGGGATAACTGAAAGCCAGTTCAGCGCCTTCACGATGCATTGCTGATGCTATTCCATATGCAATTGATCTGTTACTGGCAATGCCAGCGATGAGCGCTTTTTTACCGCTGAGAAATCCCATAACCGTTCCTGAAGCATAAAACGGTATTTTCTCAATGTCATAGGCGTCATGCAATCAATAAATCTGATAAATGGGATCAATAGCGTTTGAAGCAGGGAGACTTTAGAATTTCAGGTATATTAAAAATCATGCTATAGGGTTGGGCTTTATCAAAAATAATGATGATTTATCTAAATTTATCATTTTTTACCCAATCAACACGGAGATATATTGAGGACGGATAATTGTAAATTTGAGCATAACTTATGTATGCCTATAATAAGCTTGATCAGCAGGTCGTCTCGCATAGGGTTAACCAGTTTCGGGATCAAACAAGTCGATATCTGGACGGAAAGCTCGATGAAGAAGTTTTCAAACAACTGCGATTAAGAAACGGTCTTTATATTCAGCGACATGCACCGATGTTGCGAGTTGCTATACCCTATGGTGTATTGAATTCAACTCAGATGCGATGCCTTGCTGGCATTGCCAGACAGTATGATCGTGGTTATGTACACGTAACCACACGTCAGAATTTTCAGTTTAACTGGCCAGAACTCGCCGATGTACCTGACATACTCGAAGATCTGGCGCAGGTGCAAATGCATGCGATTCAGACGAGTGGGAATTGTATCCGAAATGTGACTTCCGACCCGCTTGCTGGTGTTGCACCAGATGAAATAGAAGACCCTCGAGTCTGGTGTGAACTTTTACGACAGTGGTCAACACTTCACCCTGAGTTTTCATACTTACCGAGGAAATTCAAATTTGCAGTTACAGGCTCTCGGGAAGACAGGGTTGCTACACTAGTGCACGACATTGGCCTACAACTCATTCGAAATGAGCTTGGTCAGGTTGGTTTTAAAGTAAAGGTAGGCGGTGGCATGGGGCGGACGCCAATGATCGGGAAAATTATTAAGCCCTTCCTGCCACGCAATGATTTGATCAGTTATATGGAGGCAATACTGCGCGTATACAACCTGTATGGCAGACGAGATAACCTGTACAAGGCCAGGATTAAAATCCTGGTTAATGCAATCGGTATAGATCGGTTCCGCGAACAGGTCGAAACCGAGTGGTCACATATTCGAGAGTCAGAATTAAAGCTTGGCGATGACGATATTGGAGCAGTTGTTGATGCGTTTAAATTGCATCAGTATCGGGAACTGTCCGTCGAGAATGATTCTCTTACACAAAATATAAATAAGAACCCGATTTTCAATACCTGGTATCGACAAAACACCCGAGCGCATAAAAAGAACGGATACAGAATCGTTTATTTATCGTTAAAGGATCATGGTTTGCCTCCGGGAGATATTACTGAAAAACAACTTTACTCGGTGGCCAGGTTGGCTGAACAGTACTCTTTTAGTGAAATACGTACGACCTATTCGCAGAATCTTGTATTAGCGCATGTTGAGCAGTCAGTCCTGTTTGAACTGTGGAGAGAGCTGGTGAGATTAAAACTCGCTACACCCAATATAGCTACAGTAAGGGATATTATTTGCTGCCCTGGTTTTGATTTCTGTGCACTCGCTAATGCAACCTCGATTGATGTGTCTGAGGACATCATGCGACGCTTCGACAAACTCGACTCATTGCATTCTCTCGGTGATATTCGTATCAATATTTCCGGATGTATGAATGCCTGTGGTCACCACCATGTTGGTCATATTGGGCTTCTAGGTGTCGATAAGAAAGGGGAGGACTGGTATCAGATAACTCTGGGCGGTTCGGCCTCTAATCAGACATCTCTGGGAAAGGTATTGGGCCCAGCCGTTTCTAAAAGACATATCGGTGAGGCTATTGAGATGATTATTTACACCTACTTAGATCAACGACACGTTGATGAATCGTTTTTGGAGACGTTAAATCGGGTTGGTCGGGAACCATTTACGGAGAGAGTTTATGCCGGTACTAACTGAATCAGGTGCTTTACTGGAGAAGGCCTGGATATACCTGGAAGACAATAGCGATATTGTTCACAGATCAAACGTAATCCTCAGCTTCGAGCACTTTAAAAGTAAACTTGCGCAAATTAAAGAAAGTGCGGTCGGAATTGGAGTTGAAATAGGCCCCGATTTCGATGTAAATGACCTTCAGCCTTATCTGTCAGAAATTGGTTTGATTTTATTGTGCTTCGGTGTCTTTTCTGATGGCAGAGCCTTCAGCCAGGCAAGTTTGTTAAGAAGCCGGTTTAATTATCTGGGAAATATTCGGGCCACCGGCGATGTAATCCCCGACCAGCTTGAATTTATGCAACGCTGCGGCTTTAATCAGTTTCAGTTTGATACCGATACCGATTGGCGTCTGGCGCAAAAAATAATTGCTGGTACGTCATACAGCTACCAGCAGACTCTGGACGTGCGGGTAGCGTGTTAGTCGAATAACTGTTCGAGAAACTCCGGTATAAGAGGTTTACCCTTTTCATTTAACGACGTGCCGACAATTCTTGCCTGAAGCATCAGCCGATTATCAGGCAATCGATATATATCCTGAAGAAATTCGAATCGTAACCTGGATTGTCTTTGCACATGACTGCGAACTTCAAATACATCGTTACTTCTTAAGGAATCACGATAATTTAACTCAGCTCTGACTACCACCAGGTTAATGCCGCTGGCTGTTACTTCTGAAAAGTCAATATTTCTTGTTTTGAGGAATTCGTGGCGCGCATGTTCAAGATAGTTCTGATAGACGCCATTGTTGACGACTCCCTGCATATCGCACTCGTAGTCTCGTACTTTGAATTCTAATTGATGCATATAGTTCATTAGTCAATTATCGCTATATTAAGGAAATAGACAATCCTGAAGGAGTTCCTCGCTTTAAAACCTGTAATGACATAATCAATTGTTTTAAGCATCTAACTTTTTATTAGATCTAGTGCTATCGAATTAGGTTATGCTGCATGATTTATAATTTTGTACTTTTCTGCTATGAATTATTCTGAATTTGGACAACGCTTCTCTGGATATTCCGGGATCACACATCTCATGGATGACCTGAATCAGGGTTTACTTCAGGATGATATGGTGATGCTTGGCGGAGGGAACCCGGCCGCAATTACCGAAGTTAATCAGGTTTTCCAGGATTGCCTTGCCAAATTACAGGCTTCGGGGGAGTTGATTAAGGCATTATCCAATTATGATGGTCCTCAGGGTAAAAATAGCTTTATTGACACGTTAGCGGAGTTTTTCCAGCAGCAATATAACTGGCCGATTGGTACAGAAAATATTGCTCTTACCCACGGCAGTCAAAGCGCATTTTTTATTTTATTTAATTTTTTTGCCGGAAAATCAAACAACAGGCAGCAAAAAATACTCATTCCATTGGTGCCGGAATACATAGGCTATTGCGACGTCGGTATCGAAGCAGACATGATTGTCAGTCAGCAGGCAAAAATTGAACGCCTGGACGGAGGTTATTTTAAATACAGAATCGATTTCGACCAACTGGAGGTTGATCAAAATACAGGCTTGATTTGTGTCTCCAGACCAACTAATCCAAGTGGCAACGTGCTAACAGATGCTGAATGTCATCAGCTTGATCAAATTGCGCAAAAAAATGAGGTCCCCTTATTGATCGATAGTGCCTACGGTACGCCATTTCCGAACATCATATTTAACCAGGTGATGCCATTCTGGAACGAAAACACGATTGTATGCATGAGCCTGTCCAAGCTTGGCCTGCCTGGCGCGCGGACCGGCATTGTAATAGCCAATGAAGAAGTTATAAAACAATTTGCCAATATGACCGCGATTACGAGTCTAGCGCCGGGAGGGATAGGTCCTGTGATCGTCAGCCGATTGATAGAAGATAATCTGTTAATTCCGCTATGTAACGAAATGATTTTGCCTTTCTACCAGAAGCGCTCGCAGCTTGCAGTACGATTACTCAGACAGGCAATCGATGATCCACGCGTCAACATACATAAGCCCGAGGGCTCGCTTTTTCTCTGGCTTTGGTTTGAAAACCTGCCTGTTACCACAGGTGAACTTTACCAGCGCCTTAAACGTAGGGGTTTACTTGTCATTCCGGGCAAGTACTTCTTTCCTGGTCAATCTGAGCTCACACGTCATGCTGAGAGCTGTATTCGTATGAATTATGTACAAAGCGAGGAACAACTGCATCGCGGTATAAATATACTCGCTGAAGAGCTGAGGGCATGTTGGGGCGCCGGTTAGTTACTTATTTAGACGTATGGGTGAACACGCCATCCCAGTTTTCTCCCGGTGGCTCCTTGCGATAATATGTGATTCTTTCGAGGTACACCTGATACAGGTAGCGGTCAGGGTTTGCCCGGTTTAGATTAAAGAAATCGAGTTCGGCTTTGTCCCAGTCCTGTTTGTGGAATGCTTTAAGCGCCTGTCGGTAACTGGATAGTTCGGAAGTAGTCGATTTGTCCAGGTCGTTCTTATGTCCGATAGGTTCGAATATTGCGACAGGTTCGTTTTTACCTTTTACTCGAACCAGGTCGAGATCGCGGAAAATAAACTCAGGAATACACTTCTTTGTGCTTGCACTTACGATTATATTGACACCGTAATTTTTTGTTAAACCTTCCAGTCTGGAACCCAGATTGACAGCATCCCCAAGTACGGTATACGCCATGCGGAACTCCGATCCCATATTCCCCACATTCATATCACCGGTATTGAGACCTATTCCGATGTTAACTGCAGGCCAGCCTCGTTGTTTAAAATCGGCTTGCATAATCTTGAGTTCGTCCATCATTTCCATTGCCGCATAAAGTGCGTGTCGAGCGTGTTCGTGATCCTGAATAGGCGCACCCCAGAAAGACATGATTGCGTCTCCCATATACTTGTCGATTGTGCCCCTGTGTTTATGGATTACTCTCGTCATTGGCGTTAGCAAGGCATTCATAAGCTGCGTCAATTGCTTTGGATCCATGCCTTCCGATATTGTTGTAAATCCTCGAACGTCAGAAAATAAAACTGTCATTTCACGATTTTCACCGTCTAGCGAAAAATCGGTAGGAGACTGGCTCATTTCGTCAACCAGTTCTGGGGGAATATAATGCCCGAATAAATTAGCCAGTTGGCGTTTTCCCCGTGATTCGACGAAAAACCCAAATGTCATATGCCATACAAATATCAAAATTATTAACAGCAAAGGGCTGGCTAAGGGAAGAATAAGTTGATTATTCCAGGCTATCGTAGTGCCGACTATGACCAGTAGTGATAGGCCGACGGTGCTAGCAGCTGCCATGAGTGGTGATAAAACTGGTAGAAGCAAAGCCATTATTACCGCGATGACAATGAGAATGATGAACTCGTAGCCTACCGTCCATGCAGGATGGTGCTTTATAGCCTGATCGAGAATGCCTGAAATGATATTCGCATGAACTTCCACTCCAGGGTAAATATTTTGAACTGGAGTAGATCGTAAATCGAGCAATCCCGGTGCCGAGGTGCCTAGCAGAACTATTTTATCTTTTAGGATCGACGCATCGGCTTTTTGAGTTAATATTTTGTGAGCCGAAACATATGGAAAACTTCCGGCCATACCGCGGAATGGTACAAACACAGAGGCTTTGGCATCTACTGGTATCAGATATTTTCCGAGCGATACTGCTTCTAGAGCAAAATACTCCTTTGCGCTTTTACTGCCTTCTGTTTCGACATGAAGCTCTATTCTGGGTGCTTTGAGATAAGCTTGAGTAATGGCTAAAGCCAGGGAAGGGTAGAGGTTATCTTCATAACTCTGTAACAGAGGGACGCGGCGAAAAACACCGTCCTGATCGACATGTGGATTGTCAAAAAAACCACCATTGATGGCCGCATTCTGAAGTACCTGCAAATTCCCACCGTAGCCCTTTGCTTTATTTATAGGTAATCGCTCGCTCCAGAGTTTATCGAATTTCATCATTGGGGGTGGCAATGAACCAGTGGTTCCAATTTCGCCTTCTGGCACGAAAGCTTTAAAATAGTAACCCATAACCACATTTTTTTGCTGGAGGCTTTTTGCAAAAATCTTATCAAGTAGGAGCGTAGGACGAATCTCTTCTAGCGTTTTGATGTATTCTGCATTATTACGTAGTTGATTTGCGGCTAGGTTTTCAAATACTGTCAGCCCGGAACTCTGATCCTTCTCTGCAAAAACGATATCGAAACCAACAACATTAGCCTGATAATGGTTGAACAAATTATCGACAATAGTTGCGAGCTTGTCTCGCCCCCAGGGCCAGCGTCCGACTTCCTCCAGTGAGTTTTCATCTATATCTACGATGACTATACGGTCATCATGAGTATCGGGTCGCGTTGAGTTTAAGCGTACATCGTAGGTCCAGTTTTCCAGTTGTTCAAGAAATGGATACTTATAATAGCCCGAGGCGTTGAGTAACAATGCCGTGAGTATCAGGGCACTAAGCGCTAATCTGGTTATGCGCTGACCATGCATTCATTACTCCCGGAATGAATTGATAATATCTAGAGAGACAGGGCCTGACTCAGCCCTATTTGAGATAAAATTCCATCTTTACGCCAGCTACTTCAATAATATCATGGCTCCTAAGTTCATGCGCATTTGCGCCGATAGGAGTGCCTCCTACTTTTGGAACATTATTATCAGGGCCGCCGTCAACATGTATCAGGAAATACCCCTGAGGTCGACGGGTAATTGCTGCTACCTGGACACCGGGCTGACCTATAGTCGTTAATGCTTTTGTGAGTATCAGTTCTTTTCCGGCGTTGGCACCACTGAGCAATTGCAGGCATGCCTCTCTATTTGATACGGATGATGCAGTGGTACTGGCTGCTTCAGAAGCCATGGCGGCGGAAATCTTCTGGACTGACTTGTCGATTTCTTTATTCTGAGCAGCTTCCTCTGGCATTCCGGCCTCGCCAGGACGGATTATCATCGTTTGTTCAAAATCCTGCTCGCCACCCCCGGAACCACTTTGATAGGTAATCTGATATTTACCTAAGGTGATATTATCGCCATTTTCCAGAGCGTGCTTTTTAACGAGTTTGCCATTGACATAGGTACCATTGGTACTACCCAGGTCTTCCAGAAACGAATCTTCCAGAATCGTTATGACCTGAGCATGTCTTCCACTGACTGAAAGATTGTCAATTGCAATGTCATTTCCGGGCTTCCGACCAATGGTAGTAGTTTCATTGGTGAGCGGGTATTCCTGTTTTTCGCCTGAGCTTGATGTCGTGATCAGTTTTGCGACCATGTTTAATTCCAGCCTCTAAAATTTGTTTCTTTACTGGGGGTAATCCGTTAATCGAACCATGCTATCATTTTACTAAACCAGCCTTTTTTGGTTGAAAAATCGTCATTTATTTTACATAACATTACCGAAATATTGTCCTTTCCACCATTCTGGTTTGCCTTTGTAATCAATTGCTTGGCAGCTTCTTCTAGATTATCACTAAATCTATTAATAGTTAAGCATATATATTCATCTTCAACTAAATCAGTTAATCCGTCCGAACACAGAAGATATATGTCATTTTTTATGGCAATATCTTCCTGCATATCAACGGTAACCACTGGGTCTATACCTAGAGCTCTGGTTACCAGATTCTTGTTCATCGAATTTTTTGCTTCCTCGGCGGTATAAAAGCCTCGATCTATAAGTTCCTGAAGTAACGAATGATCTTTGGTCAACTGTTCCAGTTGGTCCTTTCTAATACGATAACAGCGTGAATCACCGATATGAGCTAAAGATATCGTGTTGTTGTAAAACTGTAGTACAACAATAGTTGTACCCATACCCCTATGGTCGGAATTTTCCTCTGCGGTTCTGTAGACGATCTGATTTGCCGTTTCGATAGCTTCCTGTATACATAGCGACTCAAGTGAGTAACCGCTATCCGGGTCTATTTGGCCAGGTTCGATAGAGGGGAGCTTTTGCTGTACAGCGTTGATTACGGTATCGACTGACAGGCCACTGGCTACTTCACCGCCTCGATGGCCGCCCATACCATCAGCCAGGACGACCAGACCTAACGCACTATCGAAGCCAATCGTGTCTTCGTTTTTCTTGCGTACCATGCCTGTATCAGTTAACCCCAGAATGGCTATTTTTTCTTGCAAATTCATTAATAGTTATTAGTTGGCTTTCGACATGAAAGCCTTTAAATCATTAGCCATATCCGTGCCTGTTTGATATCGATCTTCTACACTCTTTGTTAAAGCTTTATTTATTATAGATGATAACTCATCAGGAATATCTGCCCGAGCAGTTTTCACATCAGGAGCCTCTTCGTTGGTAATCTTAAACATTAAGCTGGCCATGGATTCTGCTTTAAACGGTAGAGAACCGGAAAGTAGCTGGTAAAGCATGACCCCAAGTGAAAAAATATCTGAGCGGCCGTCAACTTTTTTGCCGGCTAATTGCTCAGGCGACATATACGAAGGAGTACCCAATACCATGCCAGTTTTGGTTTTACTTGAGTCTGTTATACGCGCGATGCCAAAATCTGTAATCTTCAGGGAATCGGCTTCGGGTTCATACATAATATTGGCTGGTTTAATGTCGCGATGGACAACATTTTGAGCATGCGCGAACGCAAGCCCTTCAGCAGAGCGTTGTACGATGCTGGCAACGGTTGAAATTTCGAGTAAATTATCAGGTTTGGTATATCGTGCGAGATCGTGTCCCTTGAGGAATTCCATTGCGATATAAGCAAGATCATGCTCCTCGCCCGCATCAAATATAGTCACAATATATGGATGGCTTAGACGACCGGCGGTTTCAGCTTCCCGGAAGAAGCGTTCCTTGACATCTTCGAGTTCATCTTCTTCAAACTCCTGGGCCAGAGCCATAGTTTTTATGGCGACTACGCGACTAATTTTTGGATCTTTACCCAGGTACACTATACCCATAGCACCTTTGCCTAGCTCCTTCTCAACTTCATAGCGTCCCAGCATCGGCTTTTCTATGCCTCCTCCATCAAGCAACAATGTGCCACCTGCATGACCACCGCTGCCCCCAAGCATGACAGTCTCTTCCATCGCCTGAGCTCGGGTCATTCGAGCATTAATATCCCTGAAATCCTTATCATGTTTGCCCATATACTGATATGTAGCGGTAGC
>JAAEOZ010000051.1 GCA_024222685.1 Gammaproteobacteria bacterium
CATAACAGCGAAAAGTGTGGCCACGCGATGATATCTCTACAAAAGGCTATGCAGTGGGATGAAGAAGTATTTGGTCTGGAATATGATCTCGACCTGTATATGGTTGTTGCTGTTGATGATTTCAATATGGGTGCAATGGAAAATAAAGGATTGAATGTTTTCAACACCAAATATGTGCTCGCCAACACCCAGACGGCAACCGATAACGACTTTTTAGCCATAGAGGCGGTAATTGGGCACGAATATTTTCATAACTGGACCGGTAATCGAGTCACCTGTCGGGACTGGTTTCAGCTAAGTCTGAAAGAGGGTCTGACAGTATTTCGCGATCAGGAATTCAGTTCAGATATGGCTTCTCGTGCAATTCAGCGAATCAGCGATGTGCGTGTATTGCGTAATCATCAATTTCCTGAAGATGCAGGGCCGATGGCACATCCGGTTCGACCGGCGTCTTATCAGGAAATCAATAATTTCTACACTGCCACAGTTTACAACAAAGGTGCAGAAGTGGTACGCATGATACACACGTTGCTTGGTGTGAGTAACTTCCGCAAGGGCATGGATCTGTATTTTCAGCGACACGATGGTCAGGCGGTGACTACGGATGATTTTCGCTCAGCCATGCAGGATGCATCGTCAATAGATCTCAACCAGTTTCAGCGTTGGTATGATCAATCAGGAACCCCGGCAGTAGATATCAGGCGCCGTTATCACCGAGATTCAAGAAAGCTTGAGCTGGTGATAAAACAGAATCCAGGTTACACAAAGGGGAAAACGAATCTACCATTTCAAATGCCGATGCGTTTATCTCTGTTTGATCAGCAGGGGAATGCACTTGAACTTGATGAAAATCACAGCCAGGAATTGACAGTGAGTTTGACCGAACTTGAGCAAAGCCTGGAATTTGAAAATCTGGATGATAATCCAGTGCTATCTGCGTTTCGAGGATTTTCTGCACCGGTAAAACTGACAACCGATTTGCTCGATGACGAGCTGGCCCTGCTGATGACCTGTGATACCGACCCATTTAATCAATGGGAGGCATGCCAGCAATATGCGACACGTGTCATGCTGGGCCTGTATAACTCCGGCTCGGCATCCTGGCCAAGGCAGCTTGAAGGTCTTATGCAGGCTTTCGGCCAGTTACTCGGCAATGAGGACATTGATCTTGCGCTGGTGGCTGAAATGATGCTGTTACCGGGTGAGAAATATCTTGCCGAAATGCTTGACTCTGTTGACGTTCATAAGTTGCGAGAAGTACGCGAGACTGTTAGATCTAACATTGCTAAACAAAACGAACAGTTATTACTCGATATTTATCAACGTTATGCAAAACAGGATGAGTATCGCTTAACGTCCGCCGACATTGCCCAACGGCGTTTAAAAAATATCTGCCTGTCTTATTTATTACTACTGGACAAATCAGAATATTTCCAGCTTTGTCTGCGTCAGTTTGAATCAGCCGATAATATGACAGACCAGATGGGTTGTTTGACGCCAGTTGTCAATTATCAGAACGATATTCGAAACAAAATAGTCGATGATTTTTATCGGCAGTGGCAGGGCACAGCGCTGGTGGTTGATAAGTGGTTTAGTGCTCAGGGCGCATCCAGTGTCGACGGCGTGCTCGACAAAATTATTTCGTTGTTTGATCATCCCGCTTATACACTTAACAATCCCAATCGTGCGAGATCCTTACTCGGGGCACTAGTTAGCAACACCAGTGCTTTCCACCAGGTTGACGGCAAGGGGTATCAGTTTGTCGCCGATCGTATCATGGCTCTCGACATGATTAATCCTCAGGTCGCTGCACGCATGGCAAATGCGTTTGCACACTGGAAAAGATTAGTTCCTCAACAGGGTGAATTAATGAAAGCCGAGATTGACCGTATGGTAAGTAGTGGCCGATTATCGAACGATTTGCATGAGTTACTGACTACCAGCCAGGAAGATTAAGGCAACCGTATGGCAGCGAATTTCGATGTCATCATTCCTGGTCTTATGCAATTGCCTGTAACCGAGATCGGTGAGGCCTTTTTGCAGAAGCGTTTACCGGCTTTAAACCAAATACTCCGCTATTCCTACCGATCACCCAGTCGCATGTTTGATTTTGAATTCATGCTTGCCAACAGTCTTGGTATGCCGGCCTCAAATCTTCCTTTTGTCAGTGCATTTGATGATGAATGTTTACCTTCTCAATCATTGCTTTGTGAGGCGGTACATTTGAAGCCCGACATGCGCAATGCATATATAGTATCGTTGGAGAACTCAGATAAAACAGACAAACACATTGCAG
>JAAEOZ010000052.1 GCA_024222685.1 Gammaproteobacteria bacterium
ACGGTGATATCATCAAACATCGCAACGTAGTACTGTACCCTGCCTTTTTTGCCACGTATCACCGAGATAGACATCCATTCCGGGTAAACATTACCAGCCTTGTTCCTGTTCCAGACTTCTCCAGACCACTCCCCGGTATCATGTAGGTGACTCCACAGGCTTTGATAAAAATCGGACGGGTGTCGCCCTGACGAGAGCAGGGAAGGTAGTTTCCCGGAAACCTCTTCAAATTTATACCCCGTTATTTCTGTAAACGCCGGGTTAGTCGCAACAATTCTGTTATCACTATCGGTGATAAATATTCCACTAGCGCAGTTGCTAATAACATTCAAACTGAGTTTGCGTATCTCTCCAATATATCTCTTCTGATGTAACAGGTAGCCGACGAACCAACTGAGCAATAAAGAAACTGTCACTATAATCAGCAGGTGAGATAGCACAACACTATCAGCAGAGAACAGCTTTTCCGGAGTAAGTTTGATGACCAGTTTCCAGTAGTTCTGTTGCAGGGAACTCAAGTTACCATCATATGCCAAAGGTATGGTTACATAGAGATAGGTATCATGCTTATATCTGACGGTTCCTGCAGGCTCTTTCTGCATCTCTTTCCACACAATGGGATGCTGTTGTTTTATAGTCGTGTCCTTTCCAAGCATAAATCCCCATAAGTCATCCCTGTGTGGTCCAAGAAGCGAAAAACCATCGCTATTAAATATCACGGATTCGCCGGCACTGCTCGACAAAATGAGTCTGATTTTGGATAGTATTCTCTCGCCATAGTAGTTTAAAAAAAGCACCCCTTTACTCCTTCCATAGCCATCTACCACCTTTGTTCCGACCCTGATCATCGGTTTGAAGGGCAACTCAATTTGCCCATTTTCCTTATTCAAATCTAGAGGAGAAATGTATACTTCCCCGTGCTCCAAACTTAACGACTCCTTGAAATAGTAACGACTCGACTTATTCTGCAGCAGGTGTTCCGGGATAATTGCAGGAGAGCCATTATTATAATTGACCCGAATCAGCTCTTGACCATGGCTATCGAGGTAACGTATCTGGTCATAAGCAGCTCGTTCCCTGGACATGGTTACAAACTCCTTTTCGACATAAACTCTGTCAATTTGTTTTTTACGGCTATTTAGATAACGGAAAAGTATCTCACCCTTGGACAATAAGAGTGTATCGGAAATAAAGCCATTAATATTGAAACGAGCAGTTTGTTGAATTAAGGCAAGCCGGTCACGTTCACGACTTTCAATCAGCAGATTTTCATTATCGATGACAATGTGCCGCCTACCAAAATAAAGGCTGCCCAAAGCCAGAGAAAACAGCAAGAACAGAAGGAGACACTGCTGGTAGAAACTCCTGGAAAAAATCGAATTTCTAATAAACTGGGTTTCCACGGATTTCTACTCCCGTAAAAAAGTGATCCAGCGAGAGATTTCTCGCATACGCAATATCCGGTTCTTTATTTGTCTACCAGATATTTCGTGGTCTTTTGCCACCAAATATTCACTGAAAATATGCAGACTGAATACGCTATCACCTACAATTAATACATTTGACTTACCATTGTTCATTAGACAACCTCAGATTCATCAACATCAATGCCTGGTCTAATTGTGCTCCTGTTTTTTAAGCTTTTATCGACTCTATATATAACTCTTGAAACCAGATTTGTATTGATATATGTCAATTTTATGAGGTGTAATTCGAGATTTTCTTATCACTCGCGCCGGGAATCGATGGGGTCAGTCACCCAGATGGTTGTTGCTGTGTAACGCAATGTATCGCACCACCTTCTGCAGTCAGGCTAACCACTGGGATTTGAACAACCTGATGATCGGGGAAGCACTCTGCGATGGTTTCCATTGCGCGGCTGTCGTGGCGGTTGCCGAATGCGGGTAATAATACAATACCATTGCACACCAGGTAATTCAGATAGCTGGCATCGGTAAAGCCGCTGCCGGAACCGAGTATCGGGTCGTGCCGAGAGCCGATGCTGTATACACCATCACAGGGTAAATGTAGCGGCACAAGCATAAGTGGTTTGCCTGCTTCATCGGTGGATTGTTGTAGCTCATCGCGATGACGTAGCAAGTACGGATAACGTGGGTCGCTTTCATTGTCGGTCCATGCATATAAAACCCGATTACGGCTTACAAAGCGAGCGGCGATATCGACGTGGTAGTCGGTTGCGTCACCGAGCTGGTTTTCGCAAACCTCGGACGGCGCACCGGATAACCAGATGATGTTTTTCACGCCGAGATAATCTTTCAGCGCCTGTTCAATTACGGCTTCGGATTTACCTGGATTGCGGTTGTCATTTATGACTGAGCTGCGCGTCGCGATTAAACTGCCGCTGCCATTGACCTCGATTGCGCCGCCTTCGGAAACAATCGGTGCAGTAAACACCGGCAGGTCGAGAATGTCGGCGACGCTGCGCGGGATATGCCCTTCGGCTTCTGCCCACTCCGGGTAACTACCCCAGCCGTTGAAATTCCAGTCGGTGATTGCGACTTTACCTTCTGTACTGGTAATGAATATAGGGCCGGAGTCGCGATGCCATACGTCAGCGATGCGGGTAACGTGAATGTCTATACGGTTCAAATCGAAATTGAAATATTGAAGTGAATGATGAATATGTTGTGCCTGCGTTTCGCTTTGTGCCAGAATTTCGACCCTGGCGACTTCGTGAATGGCCTGTGCCATGAGTAGCCAGGTTTTTTCCATCTGCATCTGGTAACTCAAATCACCGCGGGTGCCGGGGTGCTCTCCCGGCCACTGAAACCACACAGCGGTTTGAGGTTCCCATTCGGCGGGCATACGATAGCCCAGGCTTGCTGGCGTTGTATTCATGATTTTACGAATCCATCGAGGGTCATTATCGGGCCGTACAAATCGGGGCGGCGATCACGGAAAAGACACCAGCGGTCGCGGTGCTGGGCTATTTCATCCAGATCGAAGCTATGCGTCAGTACGGCGCTGTCTTCGCGGTTGGCCTGTTCAACGATTTGACCCTTGTGGTCGCAAATAAATGAAGAGCCGTAGAAACTCAGGCTTTGGCTGTCATCACCGCTTGCGGTCTCGGTACCGATGCGATTAGATGCAACAACCGGCATGATATTCGCCGCTGCGTGCCCCTGCATTACGGTGCGCCAGTGCGGCATGGAATCGTGTTGGTAGGCAAGTTCGGAACCGATTGCGGTCGGGTATAACAACAGTTCGGCACCCATCAATGCCATACAGCGCGCCGCTTCGGGGAACCATTGATCCCAGCAAATTCCAATACCTAATTTTCCGAAACGGGTATGCCAGACACGGAATCCTGTATCACCCGGCGAAAAGTACTGTTTTTCCTGGTATCCGACATCATTCGGCAGGTGGGATTTACGGTAGACACCGAGCACTGAACCATCGGCATCGATCATGGCGACTGAGTTGAAGTAAGTTCTGCCACAACGCTCAAAAAAGCTAATCGGCAGCACGACTTCCAGCTCCTGTGCCAGGCGCGCAAAATTTGCGATGGTTTCACTTTCTTCGAGGCTATGGGCAAGCGCCAGGTGGCGCGAATCCTGTTCAATACAGAAATAGGGGGTTTCGAATAATTCCTGGATTAGTACGACCTGTGCGCCCGCTGAGGTCGCCTCTCGAACAAGTTTCTCGGCTCGTTGGATGTTTGCCGGTATATCCCAGTTGCAGGCCATCTGAGTAGCGGCGACGGTAATTATTTTACTCATGCGATGGTGTCTCCCAATGAATGATATTTGTAATGAACAATTATTCATATTAATTTAGCGGAGGAATTATTAACACAGCTAAATCTCGAGTAGGATTGCAATCATCCGCCCCGGTAAGTAGAGATGATCAAACAATTCGGATTATTCAAATCTTCTATCAATAACAGGTTGTGTGCCGCTTGTTGGCCTTTACTCTGCCGGTGCTGCATGAGGTGGACAGATGCATGAATTTTCTGCAAGAATATTTCGGCGAAATTCTAGCGGTATTTCTGGCAGCAAAACCAGAACCTGTTGATTGATTCAAAACGAGCTGAAAACATGTCGAACTTCAACCCCGATTTATCCTGGCCTGACAGTTTGTGGAAAGCCACTGCAGAAAGTGAACAAACCTTTAGTGCGCTAATGGGTGATATTGAAACCGATATACTGATAGTTGGTGCTGGCTACACAGGTCTTTCTAGCGCATTGCATTTAAAAATAAATTCAGATGACGTGGTAGTCATCGATCAGGCGCAGCCCGGTTGGGGCTGCTCGGGCAGGAATGGCGGACAGATAAACCCTAACTGGAAAACGGCTCTCGACCAGTTGGAGAAATTGTATTCGAAAGAGGGTCTCAGGCTTTTTCTTAAAACCATTGATCAATCAGCGGATCTTGTTTTCGACCTGGTAGATCAGTACGACATTAAATGTCATGCCCAACGCAATGGTTGCCTGATATCCGGCAAAGGTGAAAAAACCAGGATCTATCTTTCTAACTGGGCCAACAACTGGCAATCCATGAAAGTTGAAGTTGAACTAATGGATTCTCGTGCCACAGCGGATATGGTTGGTACAGACTTTTATGAATATAGCCTGCTCGACCATCGTGGCGGCAGCCTGCAACCGCTTTCCTATGCGCGTGGCCTGGCTCGTGCCTGCACAGAAAAGGGTATTACTTTATTTGGCGACACAGCCGCGCTATCGGTTACTCAGATTCCAGATGGTTGGAGAGTTAGCAGTGCCAACGGAAACATAAAATGTCGAAAACTTATACTGGCGACCAATGGTTACACCGACAGTCTCTGGCCGGGACTATGCCGTTGTCTGATTCCGGTTGCCAGTATGTTATCTGCAACTGAACCGCTTCCAGCCGACCTGGCAGACACAATACTACCTGCCCGGCAACCTGTCGCGGAATATATGGCTGTACCATTTTATTATCGGATTGATGAGTCCGGCCGAATGGTGTTTGGCGGCAGGGGTACTATCACAGGCGGAATAGGACGCTTGAATACGCAGCATTTGAAAGCCAGGGCTATAGCGCTGTTCCCGGCGTTGAAGTCGGTAAAATGGGAATATGACTGGGCTGGCTATGTCGGCATCACCGCGCATCAGCAACCGATGCTCATGCACCTGGGTGAAAATGTATACGCAGGCCTCGGCTTTAATGGGCGTGGTATCACTATGGCAACGATGATGGGTAAACAACTTGCAAAAGCTGTTGCTGGTGAGACACCGGGTCTACCGATTCGTCATTCTGAGCAAATACCTTTTCATCGATTTCACCGATTAGGCGTTGCTGCTCGAATACTGTCAGGGCATATAGCAGACAGGTTTTGATGAATCTATTGAATTTAACTCGAAGTATCAGGTAATACCATCTCCTTGCGATTACTGAAGCATGGACAATTGCAGGACGCTTAACTGGTTGCGTACCAACAAACCCTGTGATCAAATGCTGCGGCTAACTCAATAGTGGATTTACCATGCAGTCAGGTGCACGGCAGCCAATCATCAGGATCGAAAAAGTTTCCAAATTTTTTGGGCAGTTTCAGGCGCTCAATAATGTTTCGATAGAAGTTAACAGTGGCGAGCGTGTAGTGGTTTGCGGGCCTTCGGGCTCGGGTAAATCCACCATGATTCGTTGTATCAATCAGCTCGAAACACATGAGTCCGGCTCCATTATGGTAGACGGAACCGAACTTGACGGTAGTCGTGAGGCATTAAATAAAATTCGTACCAACGTCGGAATGGTGTTTCAGCAATTCAATTTATTCCCTCATTTAACGGTGTTGCAAAATCTGACGCTGGGGCCTGTCAGAGCGCGTAAGATGACTGAGTCAGATGCACAAAACCTGGCCAGACATTACCTGGAACGAGTACAGATACCGGAGCAGGCCGAGAAGTATCCGCGTCAACTTTCAGGAGGCCAGCAGCAGCGAGTAGCAATCGCACGATCTCTGTGTATGGAGCCGGGAATCATGCTGTTCGATGAACCTACCTCGGCTCTCGACCCGGAAATGATTAATGAAGTGCTGGACGTCATGACAAGTCTTGCTGACAGTGGCATGACCATGATTTGTGTCACCCATGAAATGGGGTTTGCTCGAAGAGTCGCCGACACGATGGTATTCATGGATCATGGTGAGATTGTCGAAATGGCCACGCCCGAAAAATTCTTCGAAGCACCTGAAAGCGAACGCTGTCAGAATTTTTTGCAAAAAATTCTCCATCATTAGTCGCTGGGTTATGAAGAAATTATCAACCGTTGCCGTACTGATATTATTGCTGCCAGCATGTTCTTCGGAGTGGGGCTGGTATGTCGTCAACCCTGCTACGGCGAAGGGTGTTTCGAACCTGCAGTTTCTGTTAAGTGGGCTAAAATTCACCGTTCTTCTGTCGTTTACTGCGATCCTGATTTCGATTTCGTTGGGCTTGTTGATTGCACTACCCGGTTTGTCATCGAATGCTTATCTGCGTGGTATCAATCGTCTGTATGTTGAACTGATACGCGCGATACCGATCCTCGTATTGATACTCTGGGTATATTACGGCATGCCGCAGATTTCCGGATTGTCGATTTCTGTTTTCTGGGCGGGTGTAATCGCGCTGGCTTTGTCGGACAGCGCTTTCGAAGCCGAAATTTTTCGTGCAGGCATCCAGTCTATCAACAAGGGGCAATATGAAGCGGCTCATTCTATTTCGCTTAGCTATGGCGACACAATGCGCTTTGTTATTTTACCGCAGGCGATTAGACGTATCCTGCCAGCGCTAGGTAATCAACTGGTATATATGTTGAAGATGTCGTCGCTGGTTTCGGTGATTGGAATGCAGGAGCTGACTCGTAAAGCGAATGAACTGGTTGTCACTGAGTATCGCCCCCTCGAAATTTATACTATTCTGGTGCTCGAGTATCTGCTGTTAATCCTGTTAGTATCGGCCGTAGTTCGCTGGTTTGAACGACGAATGAATACCGATCAACGCCAATAGGCAGGAAACTGTATGTCAGCCTGGATAGAAATGATTGCCGATGAAAATGCCGATGACAGCTACAAAGCCTTCGATCTAAACGTCCCAGCCTTTTTAACCTCATTAAGCACAATTTCTACCAGATCAAACTGAGACTGTGAATTGATATCCTCGAAATAAATATGACTGGGCCAGGGGTCCATGACAAAATTATCCTTCGGTAAATCGATTGTTTCACATACCTGCTTTATCGCCGAAACGTTGGCCTCGACATACTCGGTTATTTCGGTTTTGGCGGTATTCAGATCGCTGATGCTGTTGCGGTCGATCTGGGGTGAACCGATGCCAGCGGTCAGAGGAAGGTTACGAGATATCGCCTGATCTGCATAAAACGAAACATCGACCTTATCGGCTTCGAGTCGCATGATGAACTTCGGACAGACACTAACCTTCGCTTCAGTCAGTTCTAACAGGTCAACGACATTGCTGCTGTTTTTTCTGGCTGCTCTGCGGCGCGAAACACGCGCTTTTTTCTTCACCTGGGCAACATAATCGCCACGATAATTGTTGTCGAAAATACGGTCGGCATAAGGCTTATCCCTGATCATGTACTGTATCGCACGAATCGACATGTTCTTGCAGTTTTCCGCACCGATGAAAAAAGGTGATCCCGAAGCATCGGATAATTCAATCCAGCCATTCGGGAAAGTCTCAATATGGTGATCCATCCAGGGCCCCAGCACCTTATCCGCCAGATGGTTCAACAGGGCATTGACATGGCCGGGATCATGAACCACATCGGCGAGCAAGGGCTCCTGACCATAAATATCGGCGGCGAGGCTATAGGGTGCCGAAATTTGCAGCAATGGTGGTAAACCGGTAATGACTTCGGTGACCCGCGTAATTTCGTCGATTGCCTTCGGCACACCGGTGGAAAAATCAGGCGTTTGCAGGGCACTCCAGTTATCCCTGTTGATCAGGGGTTCATCCGGGTCGCTGCCGGGCGGAAACCGGTCCGGGTACATCATTTTCTGCCCCAGTGGTTCGCAGGTAAACGCATATAGTGCCCAGGTCACGTACATCTTTCTGACCCCAATCAACCGACACACGGCGAGGTTGGCGCGTACATATCGCCAGGGATTGGTTTTGTAATAATCCTCCGACTGGATTCCATAAAAATCATGCAAAATCGACAGCGCCAGCATATGTACCGAAGCGGTTGCATGGATTTCACTGGAAGGTGCAGGTGTCGCGAAGTTTGCGTCAAAATCGCCAGCAATGGCGCTATCGAAGATTTCCATTAGTTCTCGTCTGGCGTCGGCGTCGCCGGATTGCCAACGCTTTAGCAGGTGCAGCCCAGCGGGGAAGGGATAGTCTTCGATTCTGGTCATAGCTTTTTGGCTCACTATCTTATTTGATTTAAGTTCTAGTCTATCGAATAATGGGCATATTAATATGCCCATTATGTAACTATTTTTAGGCCCATTTGGAGAATATTTTGCCGAAATCCCCGGGAGGTGCGTTGCTGTCAGGATTTAGTATCGAGAGAAGTTCGCAGGTTCCGATATACCGCCAGCTTGAAGCTTCCTTACGACGATTGATATTGCAGGGGTCTCTGACCCCTGGTCAGAAACTACCTTCGACGCGTGATCTGTGCCAGGAACTCGGTGTCTCACGAATAACGGTAAAATCAGTATACGAACAACTCGTCGCCGAGGGATACGCCCAGGCCAGGACAGGTGCCGGAACATTCGTGGCTCAGGGTCTGGATTTCGAGGCTTCTCCGAATATCAGGCGTCGCCGTCAGAGGAACAGCGATGCGGATGTCGAGATTTCGGATAGAGCGCGGGCAATCATGTCGTCCCAGGCGAGCGTCAGACACGGTGAAACCGAACCTTTTCGTCCAGGTATACCCGCACTGGATTTATTTCCGATCAAGGCCTGGAATAAATATCTACTGGATGCGATGGCCTGTGAGCAGCGTCATCATTTAAGTTACGGTCAACTCAATGGCAGTTCCAGTTTGCGAGACTCTATCGCCAGGCACCTGAACGATGCCCGCGGCATGCAGGTCGATCCAGCACAAATTGTTATCACCTCGGGCGCACAACAGGCATTTGTGATGATTGCTTTCGTGTTGCTCAACAAGGGAGATGTGGTCTGGTATGAAAATCCGGGGCATATTGCCGGTCGAGATGTGATGCAAATTATGGGTGCAAATATCGCAGCCGTGCCGGTAGATAACGAGGGTCTGGACATTCAATTTGCAATCGATAATCACCCAAATCCGGCAATAATTTTTACCACGCCATCACACCAGCAGCCACTGGGAACGACGATGAGCCTGGTTCGTCGCCTGACCTTGCTGAACTACGCGCAGCAAAACAATGCCTGGATCATCGAAGATGACTACGACAGTGAATTCCGTTATCGCGGTCGCCCATTACCAGCCCTGAGTGCACTGGATAGCGAGCGCCGAGTTTTTTATGTCGGTACATTCTCGAAGTCCATGTTTGCAGCCATACGCACAGGATATATAGTTGTACCGCCCGGGCTCGTCGATTCTTTTGCCAAGGCTGGGAACCTGCTGGGACATGGCTCATCGGCGGTGGTTGAGCACGCTTTGTCGTGTTTCATGGACGACGGTCGATTTGTCGAACATATCAGGAAAATGCGCCGCGTCTATCGGGACCGGCGGGACCTGCTGTTTGAATGTCTGATGAGAGATTGCCAGAACAACCTTGATCCGCAGCCAACCGATGCCGGTATGCACATAGTCGCATGGCTGAAAAATACCGTGGACGATCAAACAGCTTATAATGCATTGCTGACGGCAGGAATCGAGTCCTTGCCCCTGTCGGTATACTGTACCAGGCCGTTAGAGCGTTACGGCATAGTATTGGGATTTTGCAATGCCCACGAAAGACGAATACCCGATCTGGTGAAGCGGATATCCAGAACTCTCAGGCAACATGGGTAAGGCCCCCTTTTACTTTTATTTCCCTTGACGATAGAGAGTAATTGCTGAATATAAACCCCATGGATTTGTATACTTTAATCAAAACCCTGCATATTCTTAGCTCAGCGATATTGTTTGGTACTGGTATTGGCATTGCGTTTTTTATGTTTCGGTCATGCTTCACAACTAATGTTCATGAGAAATTTTATGCAGCAAGAAACACGGTACTGGCAGACTATCTGTTTACTTTGCCTGCCGTTGCAATTCAGCCTGTTTCAGGAGTCATTCTTGTTGATATGGCTGGATTTGACTGGACTGACTTATGGCTGATGGCAACATATATCATCTACCTGATAGCAGGTTTGTTTTGGTTGACTGTCGTTTGGATACAAATACAGCTAAAGAATATGTGTAAGAAAGCATCGGAATGTGGCACTAAACTGCCTGAGAGGTATCACAAACTCTTTAAAATCTGGTTCTTGCTCGGTTGGCCTGCTTTCGCAGGGTTGATTGTTGTGTTCTATCTTATGATAGCAAAACCGATATGAGTGAGTCGCAGGAAAATAATGAACCAACATTTAAGTCTATTTTTGGTGAAGGCTGGAACGAGTTACCGCCTGTGATGAAAAAACATTACTCTAATCGACCATATACACGGGAAGAAACAATAGTTAATGGCGTATTAGATGTAATGTGCAGGCCCCCTTTATTGTGGCTTTCCCCGCTTATGAAACTGTTCGGACAAATACCCACGTACAATGAGGTCAATGTACCAGTGACAGTTTATTTTCGGAGTGATTTAAATACGAAGTCATTCCATTTGAATCGTATCTTTAACTTCTCTAAAGGCAAACTGTATAAGTTTCGGTCACGCATGCTTCAAATAAAAGATGATGAAGTAATTGAAATTATGCGCTTTGGATTAGGATGGAAAATGAGCTATGCATGGGATGGTGAAAAGGTGACTCTGTCGCACAGAGGTTATGCTTTTAACTTTTTCGGTCATTTTATTCCATTGCCTCTGACGATGCTTATGGGGGCCGGTTATGCAGAAGAACGCCCAGTAGACGACGCCACATTTGATATGGAGACTCGTATCACGCATCCATGCTGGGGTAAGGTATTCGAATACAAAGGACGTTTCGAGGTGCCCAATTGACACGTGTTCTGATTATCGGTGGTTACGGTAATTTTGGTAGCTTTATTTCCAGGCGGCTTGCTCTGGAGAATAATCTTCAGCTTATCATTGCTGGTCGTACGATTGGTAAGGCGCGAACTTTAGCTGAACAGATAAACGCTGAAGCAGAAGTCATTGATATTCATAATAACCTCCCGGTTAGATTGCAGGAGATAAAGCCAGATATTGTCATTCATACTTCAGGTCCGTTTCAGTCTCAAGGATATGATGTCGCTGAAGCATGTATAGACTGTGGCGCTCATTACATTGATCTGGCAGATGGTTGTGAATTCGTTTCCGGTATAACTGCTCTGGATGAGAAAGCCAGGCAAGCTGGAGTTACGGTTGTGAGTGGGGCAAGTTCAGTACCATGTCTTACCTCAGCATTGATAGAAGATTTCAAAGATGAATTCCAGGTGCTTAATGCTATAGATTATGGAATAACCACTGCCCAGAAAACAACGCGCGGAGTAGCAACTACAGCTGCAATATTGAGCTATACAGGACAGCCATTTAAAACTCTCGTAAATGGAGTGCTTGAAGATATTTATGGCTGGCAAAGCCTGCGTGTTAGGAAATATCCGGGACTTGGGTGGAGATTGCTTGGGAATTGTAATGTACCGGATTTAGAGATTTTCCCTGAAATCTATCCGGATTTAAAAACTCTGCGGTTCTATGCCGGCCTGGAGCTTCCATTTATACACATTATTCTTTGGGGGCTTTCCTGGTTTGTCAGAATTGGAGTAATAAAAAATTTACAGGCATCAGCACCACTCTTATTAAAACTGTCTTTTCTTTTTGATTGGCTTGGTAGTGCAAATAGCGGCTTTCATATGGAATTATCAGGGAAGGGTAAAAATGGAGTTGATAAGACAATATACTTTGAATTAACTGCCAGGAACGGGGATGGGCCATATATTCCCTGTATGCCCGCAATTTTGATCACTAAAAAGCTAGCCAGTGGAGAGATCAAAGACGCAGGAGCAAGTGCCTGTATTGGAATTATCAGTAAGCAAGACTATCTGGAAGCACTTGAAAGCTTAGATATTAGCTGGACAGAGAGATAGTTTTCAGCAATACCTATGATGATTCGAAGTGACAGAGATTAGAATTTAGTCTGAACTTTGCCACTTAATGCGCTCCCGGAATCATTATGCGCCACACCGAAACTAATCAGAAAGCGGCATGCTGATCGCACAAATCACCGATACCCATATCAAAACACCAGGCAAGTTGTCTTATCACAAAGTGCATACGCAGGTCATCGGCAAGCCTTACGGACTGATGTGTCAGCATCGGTCTTAGTGAATCTGGAGCGGTACCACTTGTGCAACTCCATTACAAACATTACCGACAACGCCAGAACCAGCAGGGTCAGCCATTGCTCGAAGGTGACCGGGCTTGCACCCAGTACGTCACCCAGCCACGGCGTATACATGGCGCCGATATGAATGAGTTGCGCGACAATGGTGCCGCCAAGCAGCAGCTTGTTGCGCAACGGATTATGGCCAAACACTGACAGAGTTTCCGAGCGACTGTTAAAAACATGAACGTTTTCAAACAACACCATGAGCAGCAAGGTGCTGTTACGCGCCTGTTCGAGACTAAAGCCCTGGTCGAGCAGGTATTTGAACAACCCAAATGCAACCACACCGATTACGATGGCCGAAATGACCACTCTTTCCAGCATGAGCCTGTTAAATATGAGTTCTCTGGGTGGTCGCGGTGGTTGATTGAGCTCACCGCCTTCACCCGGCTCAAACGCCAACGCGATATCCTGAATACCATTGGTGACCAGGTTTAGCCACAATAACTGTACCGCCAGTAATGGTAACGGCAACCCCGTCATCATCGCCAGTACGAATAGCACTAGCTCGGCGGCTCCGGTGGATATCAGCAGGAAAATTACCTTGCGCACGTTGGCGTAAGCGATACGTCCTTCTTCGACACCGTCAACTATGGATTCAAAGTTATCGTCGGTAATGATGATATCGGCGGTTTCACGTGCCACATCGGTGCCATTTTTACCCATCGCTACACCGACCTGCGCCGCGCGCAGAGCCGGTGCGTCATTAGCACCATCGCCACTAACGGCGACGAAATGACCGTTGCGTTGCAACGATTGAACGATGTCGAGTTTCTGTGTCGGTTCAACGCGAGCGAATACCGAAGCACTTCGAGTCATGCTGTCGAACTCGGCCTCACTGGCGGCAGTTTTTAACTGTGGGCCTGTTACCACCTGAGATTCCTCTTCGAGCAGATCCAGTTCGCGCCCGATGGCAAATGCGGTTACCGGGTGATCGCCGGTTACCATCGCCACCTGGATTCCGGCAGTTCGGCATTTTGCTACCGCTGGTTTTGCCTCCGGTCTTAAAGGGTCGATCAGTCCAAGCAGACCGATCAGGGTTAATCCTTTGAGATGCTCATGCCCAAACTCTTCATTGTCTCCAATTTCAACACCTCCACAGGCCATAGCGATAACACGGTAGCCCTGGCTTGCGAGTTGTTCTGCGCGGTCTTCAACTTTCTCGTGATCGAGTAATCCGCTGCCCTCTGGCAGCACGACCCTGTCACACATCAACAAAAGTTTCTCAAACGCACCTTTGACAAACGCGCGTGGTTTGCCGTCGACAAGGTTGAGGCTTGCGCTATAGAGCCGTTCCGATTCGAAGGGAATGGTGTCAATTTCCGGGTTGGCGCTGAGTGCCTCGGCACGGACCCAGTTAACCCTGTGCGCCATGATCAACAGGGCCACGTCGACTGCGTCTCCATTACTTGCCCAGGCACTGTTTTGATGTCCGAGATAACCTTCATTGGTGAGCACCGCACACTGGCAGACCATGTCGAGCAGTTTATGCTCCTTTTTATTGAGTTCCCCCTGGTCAGTTCTTATCCTCCCATTGGGTTGATCGCTGTTACCAGTGACTTGCCAATTCTCATAACCTGGAATAGCCAGCTGGCGCACCGTCAGCTGGTTTGCAGTTAGGGTGCCTGTTTTGTCGGAGGCGATATAGGTGCAGGAGCCTAGTGCTTCGACCGCAATCAGGCGACGTACAATGACGTCGCGGCGGGCCATACGTCGCATACCGATCGCTAGCGCAACGGTCAGGGCAACCGGTAAACCTTCAGGAATGACCGAAACCGCGAGTGCCACCGAAGAAAGGAAAATCTCCGAGATCGGCATACTGCGAATCAGTAGAATGCTTGCCATTACAACCACAGCGCAACCGACGAAAATGGCGACTCGCTGGGTAAATCGCTCCATGCGTTCCTGCAACGGCGCCCTGGCACCTGTGCCCCCAGTAACCGATTTTGCAATGGTCCCGAGCTCGGTTGCGATACCGATACCAATCACCGCACACACAGCACGGCCACGATTCACCAGGCTACCGGCAAATGTCATGTTAATGCGATCGCCGAGTACAGTATCAGCATCAAGTACGGCATCTGCACGCTTCACCACAGCAACCGATTCTCCTGACAATAACGACTCGTCAATTTCGAGATTATGACTTTCGAGGATGCGCATATCGGCGGGAACCTTTTCTCCGGATTCAAGCAATACAATGTCGCCCGGAACGATTTCCTCCGAACTAATCTGGTAGGCGTCGCCATCGCGCAACACGCGTACCTGGGTCGTCATCATTTTCTGTAGCGCATCAGCACTACGCTGCGCCGAAAACTCCTGCATCGTGCCGATGACTGCGTTTAGCAACAGCACCGCGCTGATAAAGATAGCATCGGAGTACTCTCGGATCACCAGGGACACAATCGCCGCCGCGACCAGCACATAAATCAACGGGCTCCTGAACTGATTGAGGAATACTTCGAACAGACCGTCAGGCTCTTTCCTGGGCAGGGTGTTGGATCCGTATTGCTGTTGACGTTTGATAACCTGGGCCGCAGTTAACCCGGTTTTCGTCGATGACAGTTCGCAAATAACGCGCTCTGCACTCAGGCTGTGCGGCGGTTCGTCACTGGCCGTTTTCTGTTCAGGGTTTAATTCGATCTGCGTCATGGGTGGAGGAAATTCCCTAATCAGGGATACCTGTCGGTAGCATATTCGAAAATCTATCCGAAACTCTGGGACACGGGATTGATACGCATCAAAGTAATACTGATCTCAGGGCTGGAATACACCGATACGGGATATCGATCCAGATTAGATTGCGTAATTACGACATAAACCTCACAACAAAGCTGCAACAATCGCTTCGGGTGCATCCTCCTGCACAATGTGGGCGGCCCCCGGTATGGATGTAAAACTATCGGCTTTGATTATGCTGGCCAGTTGTCGACCCTGATCAATCGGTATGAAGGTATCCTCTTCGGCCCACAGTAAATTAACGATGCCATCCATGGATTTATATAGTTTTTGCACTTCCTTGATATGTTTTGTATCCGATTGCGCAATTTGTCGATAAAAGGCAGGTTGTCCTGACTCTCCTTGCCAGGGTTTCGCATACATCTCGATGACATCTTCGGGCAGGGTCTTGAGAGCGGCCCTTTGAATGTAGGCACGAAAGAGCGCGTCGTGCGCATAAGCGGGTAATCCGGCAAAAGCTGCTTCGTGATTGCGAACATGCGCGTAGAACGGTGATCCCGATGGTAAAACTGCGACGACGTTTATCAGCGTTAGCTTCCGAAAACGAAGCCCGTTAATATAACAGCCCCGCAATACAGCCAGGCCACCAAAATCGTGGGCCAGGATTTCGGGTTGATCGAGTCCCCAGTACTCGATTAGCGCTGTCAGTAACTCGTTCTGCCTCGCCGCCGATACATCCTGGTTATCGAACATGTCGGATTGGCCGAAACCAATCATGTCAAAATAATAAACCGTCCGGTTTTTCGCAATCCAGGGAGCGATATTTCGCCAGCATTGCGACGACCAGGGAAAGCCATGAACGAGGACGATGGGATCCCCATTACCGATACGCCCCCAGGCAATAGCCTGTCTTTTATGAGTAAATGTATTGTCCAGTGATAAGAGCATATTTTTTCCTGCTACTATTAAATTATCTATAATAGGTTACAAAATTAAATTCAAATTACAACCTATTATTGTGATAATATTGGTTTCATATATTTCCATTACTGATCACAATTCGCATGCACTACTGGGAAAAATTTGGCTTCTTTGGAGGTCACGTGTTTCTTGATTTCATCAATACCTATGATGATCCTGGTAAAACACGTGACGAAGACGCGTTGCCCAACTGGAAAACAGCCCTGAAATGGAGCAAGAACGCTGGCTTGCTAGACAACCGGGAATACAATGCATTGCTGGCATTGTCTGAAACAACCTCGGTATCGAAGGAGATGGAAACTCTTTATCGGTTACGTGAATTAGGCTGGAGGTTTTTTAATAACATTGCAGCTAAGAAGCTCCCAGACGCAACAGATCTGACAGCGGTGGAGGAATTTATAAAATGGAGTTTTCAGCATGCCACCATGCAAAAGGAAAGAATGTGTTATAGCTGGGTAGTGCAAACTTCAATTTTGGAACCGACAATACTCAGAGTGAAACTTGGGCTGGCACTTTCAAGTTTGTTATCAACCGAGAACCTGGACCGAGTAAACGAATGTCCCGGGTGTACTGGAATATTTCTCAATCACGGGCGAGGAGTAGGTCGTCGCTGGTGCCGTATGAAGACATGCGGTAACCGAGCTAAAACGAATCGGTTTCGGGGTGCATAAGTGCGAGTTCCCTGATCTGGGGATTAATAGTTATCTTCCATTTCTGAAGATCCAAAGTGACAGAGATTAGAATTTAGTCTTAAATCTTCCAATTAGTGCATCCCTGGAATTAATATACCCCACACCAAAACTAATCAGAAACCGGTATGCTAATCGCACAAATCACCGATACCCATATCAAAGCGCCAGGCAAACTATCTTATCGAAAGGTTGATACTTGTCTCTATCTTGAGCAGTGCGTCGCGCATATTAATGCGTTAATGCCACAACCCGATGTTGTACTGGTTACCGGTGACATAACAGATTTTGGTCGCCCGGACGAATATCGCCAGGCGGGCCTGTTATTGAATCAATTAACAATGCCTTATCTTGTCATACCGGGTAATCATGATAAACCTGATGTGATGCGACTTGAGTTCAGTGACCACAGCTATTTGCCGCGTGAAGGTTTCGTTCAATATGTAATTGAAGATTTTCCAGTTCGCATGATTGGCCTGGATACGCAGGTCATCGGTAAACCTTACGGACTGATGTGTCAGCAGAGGCTTGGTTGGCTGGAGCAGCAATTGCTCGCTCAACCGGATCGACCAACATTACTGTTCATGCATCACCCACCCTTCAAAACGGGGATCGAACATATGGACAAAATGAATTGTCGTAACGGGAAGGCAATGGGCGAACTGGTCGAAAACCATCAGCAGATTAAATACATTCTATGCGGTCATGTTCATCGACCAGTTGAAGTAGCATGGCACGGCACTATTGCCGCGATTGGTCCGAGTCCGAGCCATTCCGTGTTGCTCGATCTTAACCAGGCCGGACCTTCCTCTTTTAGGCTGGAACCGAGAGCTATTAAACTGCTGTATTGGAACGGCAGTAATCTTGTGGGGCATCTTAGTTTTATTGGCGAATACGATGGGCCTTATCCTTTCTATGATGCAGATGGGAATTTGATTGAGTAACCAGGAGCCTGTTTTACAATAATAGATTTTCGGGGGGATCAGTGGATGCTAGAATTGATGATTCCCTGATTATTAGTAAATTGTTAGAGAACATCAATAATGACAATAACTCGCCTGGACCCGGATAATATTCCATTGGTTAGCATCGGTTTCATGAACCGAACTCACCAGGAAGAGGTAGGGTTAGTAACTTCCCTGATGAAAGAAATTAAAGCCAGGCTTTCAGGCAGGCAAAATGATAAGGAAATATCACAACAGCTAGGGAACTGGTTTGAACATTCACAGGCACATTTCGCCCGCGAAAATGAGCTTATGCAGGAAACCGGTTTTCCAGCATTTCCCGTTCATTCCAAAGAGCATGAATTTGTGTTAGACCAAATGCAAACAGAAATCGAGAACTGGCGGGAGAACAGGGATATCGAGCGTTTACAGAATTATGTTTTCACCTTGTGGCCAGACTGGTTCCTCGCACATATAGGCACTATGGACAGGGTAACAGCAGACTATGCCCGTATGAATAACTATACCGAAAAATAGGTTACCGCTTTATCCGTGGCGGTAAAACCCTCCCGGGAGACCAGGATACGCTACTCCGGATGTCGGCTGATTACTCTGCGTCTCTGATCGCAGGGTTCGGTTCGATTCCCTTGAGCCAGTCGATCGCACGTTCGATAAACAGGCGATTGGGATTATCCTCGCTGTAGATAACCTGCCCGGAAAACGGAAATCGTGGTGCCCGCTTGACCCGGTAGAGGCGGTTTTGTTGCATCAGCGCACGTATGGTTCGCAGCGGAAAATATCCACAGCAATCGTGCTCTAGTACGTAGCGTAATCCCATCTCACCGTTGCCTATGCTGAGCCGGCTATGCGGCAGGTGATTTTCCAGACGCGCTACCTCGCTGTTGAACTGGGGCCCCCAGTCCATCTGGATGTAGGGTGGCATTTGTTCGTCGCCTAATATCGTCGGTCGACTCGCAACCAGGACCAGGGTTTCGTCGGTCAGCGCCAGGCTGCGCATACCCTGCGTCGGGGTCAGAGTGGAAGAGATAGCGATGTCGAGCTCACCTTTTTGCATCGCGTTCAGCATATCCCGGCTGAAGTCAAAATCGAGATATAGCTCTGTCTCCGGCAACGCATTAATAATCCATCCCGCCCAGTCTAGAACAAGTTGCGCCCAGGTGCTGAACTGGCTGCCGATGCGTAGTGGGACAGGTCTCGAAACCGGCGCACCCAGCATGCTTCTGGCATGATCCCAGGTGTGCGATATGTTCTCGGCATGGGGTAAAAATTCACGTCCCGCGACAGTCAGGCTGGCGCCCCTGCGTCCACGATCAAACAGGCGCTGCCCCAGTTGATCCTCGAGTGCCCGGATACGTGCGCTAACTGCGGCCTGGGTGATATTGAGTCGCTCCGCCGCGGCGTGAAACCCGCCGGTCTTCGATACGGTGATGAAGGTGCGTAGGTTGATGAGTTGCATGATTGCGTATGATAAATAATTTCTATCAAAACTGACAATATATATTTGCTATCTTTTATCAAAAGATCGCCGCAAAATAAGGCGTAATAGTCATTATTTTGCCCGGGGGTATTGATGAAACACGTTAACTGGATACGCATGGAAGACGGCGCAGTAGCCAGCTCTCAACGAATATCACAGGAGAATCCATGAATTCCCGCGAGCGTGTGATGACAGCACTTGACCTCAGGGTTCCGGACAGGGTGCCGACCTGGGAATGGTTTGACGAAGCGATAACCATCGGTGTCGCCGATCTTCTCGGTCTAAAAGGTCACGACAAGGTAACGACACTGCGCAAGGGCGATGAAACCGATCAGGCCATCGACCTGTATTGCCGTGTGGTCGAAGCGCTTGATGTGGATGGGACTTCCAATGTATACAACACCAGCCTGACAGCGGTGAACAAGGACTTTGGCAGGGACAAATACGGCAGAGGGTACATTCTCAGCGAAAACGGAATGCCCGCGATCATCGAAGCCGCAGTTTCGTCGCTCAAGGAACTCAAGAGCTACGACATGGTCTCGCGCATTGAGAAATCGGATTTCGATGGCTTGCGCAAGGTCATTGATCGGCTCGGCCACGAGCGTGCTCATTGTCTGAACATCAATGGTCCGTTCCAGGAAGCCTGGAATGTCATGGGGGGCATGCAGAACACGATGCTCGGGTTTATCGAGGCGCCTGATCTGGTACATGGTGTGCTTGAGGAAGTGACCCGATTCAACCAGGTATTGATGAGCGAAGCCGCGCGGCTCGGCGTGGACTTTTTCATGGTTGACGGGGATTTATGCGGGAATGATTATGCGCTGATGTCGGTCGAGTATTTTCGCTCGTTCATACTGCCCTATAAGAAGCAGATGGTGGATCATGCCCACTCGCTTGGTTTAAAAATAGTCAAGCATTCCGATGGTATGGTCTGGTCCATCATGGACGATTTGATCGAGGCCGGGTTCGACGGTTTTCATCCGGTACAACCACAATGTATGGATATGAAAACAACCAAGGCTTATCTGCATGGCCGTCTATGTGTGTTTGGTAATGTCGATTGCCTGGATCTGCTGGTATTCGGGGAACCGGACGAGGTGGCCAAAGCCACCCGGCAATGCATCCAGCAAGGCTCACCCGGCGGCGGTCATATCCTGTGCTCCTCAAATTCCCTGCATCCGGGCTGCAAACCGGAAAACGTCATCGCCATGTTCAAAGCGGCAAGAGAGTTCGGATGCTACTCGAACATGGCAACTGAACCGCTTGCAGCACCGCCGCCACCGGATTGCAGGCCGATTCGGGCGCGACACCAATCGGGACAACGCAGGCCTCGCCTGTCCGGGACATCGACAGCAAGATGCCCGTAATCTGTAGGTACCCCGCCTGGGAGGGTTTCGCAGAAACTCGGCCAACTTCTCGATTTGTTGATTATTCCCGCATTAACTTTACGGCTAATATATGGTACAAGACCTGACTGGTTGTGACCTGGATAGATGGGCAAGACTTGAACCACGATACTACATCCGCAGACAAATATGGAACCGCAGCATCAATCGAGTGGCCCACATGGGTTCTGATTATCCTGGTTTACGGAAGCTGGTTTGTGCTGTTGCAACTTTATCATTCAATCGGGCCAGTAATTACGGCACCGCTGTTGATAGTGGTTTGTGCTTTACACGGTTCCATGTGCCACGAGTTGATTCATGGTCATCCGACCCGGATAACGATGATAAATTCTCTGCTCGGAAGCGTTCCGTTGACGCTGTTCCTGCCGTATCCCATCTATCGAGAATCTCATCTGAATCACCATCAGGATGAGAATATCACTTTACCGGGCAAGGACCCGGAGAGCTATTACTGCAGTGCAATTGAGTACCAGCGTAAGTCGAAGCTAAACAAGGTTTTTATGTGGATAAACATGACGGTTGTTGGCAGATTGCTATTCAATCCCGCGGTCGAGGTATTCAGGCTAGGAAAGCTCGCTCTGAACGCGTTGACAACTGGGGATATCGCTGCATTAAGAGTTTGGGGTATTCATCTGGTTTCGGTCGCATTGTTGATGCTACTAATCGTGCAATATTTCCAGGTGCCCTGGTGGCATTATCTGCTGATTGCCTATTTCGCCAGTTCATTAACCCGGGTGAGGTCGTTCTATGAACACCGCGCCAGAACTACCGTTTCTGAAAGAACCGTGCTCATGGAACCTTGCCTGTTTTTCAGAATATTGTTTCTGAACCTGAACTTCCATCTTGCGCATCACGAAAATCCATCCATCCCCTGGTATCGACTGGATGACTATTATCACGATCATCGTATCGATTTGATATCGAGAAGTGGTAATTTTTACTACAGGGGTTACCGGTACTGGCTGCTCAGGTACCTGTTCCGGCCTGTCGACTCACCTATCCATCCGTTTTACGAATCTGGCGGCTAATCTGCTTAGAATCAAAAAATTGGGGTACTGATCAGGTATTTTCATCAATTTGGACTATTATTTGGTGAATTGACAAAGGAGTGCCGTTGTATAGGGAAGCGAGTTACCTGGTTGAGCTAAGCTTTTGAAAAAACCCGTCCATAAATTGATCAATTCTTCGTTTGCTAAGAAGATACTGCAGCAAATAGTTATTCGAATAGCGATAGTCATTGCTTTGTCCGCTCTGGTGAGTTATTTCCATATTTTTGTTTTGCTGGAAGAACAGGTACAGGATAGCCTGCAAAAATACATTATCGAGCGTGGTGAGAAAGAAAGCATCATTTTTACCGAAGCAGAATATCATCATCAAAAATTGAGTCGGGAGTTTCTTGAGTTATGGATTCAAGATATCCCCTTCGACAGCCAGCGTTATAGTCAATTATTCGTTCCCCGCTCTGATGGTACTATGCGCCTTAGCGAAGCGGCATTTTATGGCTATACGCGAGCGGATGGTTCGAGTAGTCGATACCTTAGCGCTTATATCGGCAGCAAGGCACCAGTCGACGATCCTGAATTTCAACGTAAATTACTTCTGAGCTACGATTTGCTCGATCGGTTTGCTCCGGGCTGGACGGTTCGTGATTACCCTAATCTTTATATTTCAATGCCCGAAAATGTCAACATGGTGTACTGGCCGGGTATACCCTGGGGAAGCCAGGCTGGTTCCAGCCTGGACGTCAATGCAGAAGAGTGGGTCTATGTTGCTAACGCTACTAATAATCCGGCACGTGTACCAGTGTGGACGGGCCTTTATTATGATCAAACTGCGGATGAGTGGATGGTGTCACTGGAAACACCGGTGGACTTTAATAGCGAACACTTGATTAACGTTGGACACGATATATTACTCAACACATTATTTGAGCGTGTATTTAATGACAAACTGGAAGGTACATACAATTTTCTTTTTCGACAGGATGGTCGGATTATTGCTCACCCTCAGATGGTGGAAGAGTTACGTCAGTCTGCAGGCGTTTTGCACGTAGAAAATACGGGAAATCTGGAGTTGGCCCGTATGATAGAGTTGATCCGGCAGCAGTCTTCTCTTGAGTCGCGCAGCATTATTGTAGAAGATCAATTTTCTGATGCGTTACTCGCGGTTACCAGAATAGAAGGACCGGACTGGTATTTTGTCACCGTGTATCCAAAATCCCTGCTCGCTTCTACGGCACTTTCCATTGCTTATATCGTAGGTATTATTGGGTTTGTGTCTTTGCTTGTAGAGTTGTTAATTTTCTTTCGCATTATCAAACTTCAGGTACTGGAGCCTATCCAAAGTTTCGGGTGGTTTACCGATAAAGTCACCAATCGAGAGTATGAGTCACTGTGTTCATCTGGTTTGCAGGTGTTCAAAAACCGAGATGATGAAATCGGTGAACTTGCTGATGCGATGGATAACATGGCGATAAAAATTCAGGTTTATGAATCCGAACTGGAAAAACTGGTCGATGAACAGATGCGCGAGGTTCGAGATACCAATCTAAAGCTGCGGGCTGAATCGGATGAAAAAGCGGAAATAGTATCTCTACTACAAACGATTGCCAGGGATGTCTCCGGGCTTCAGGGCAACGAGTATTTCAATACCATGTCTCAGTTTATGGCTGAGTCACTCGATGCCGATTTTGTATTAATTAGCCGACTCTCGGAGGATAGACAAAACATCATTTCTTTGTCAGCCTGTTTGCATAGAAAGATTATAGAAAACATTGTTTATCCGATTCAAGGTACACCATGTGAGATGGTTATCAATCATGGCCCCCAACTTTATGATGGTAATGTTAAGGAAATGTTTCCCAGCGATCAGGGTCTGGTTGATCTGAATCTGGATTCCTTCGCCGGTACGCCATTGTACGATAGTAAATACAATTGCATCGGTCATCTGGCCGTCATGAAAAAACATAGATTTGTTGAAGCCGACAAAGTACGACTGGTAGTTGACTCAGTCTCGAGTCGGGCTTCGAGCGAACTGTTGAGGCAGGTTAACGAGGAAGTCATATTGCGTCAGGCAACTACAGATTCACTAACCGGACTACTGAATCGGGCCGCACTGATGGAAAATCTTAAACAATTGATTGCGCGGTCTGATCGAAATCACCAGAGCCTTGCTGTCGCATTTATTGATCTGGATAATTTTAAACCTGTTAATGATCGGTTTGGCCATAGCGCAGGTGACAAACTGCTGGAAGTTCTCAGTAAGCGACTAAACGAATGTGTTCGTAAGGCTGACCTGGTCGGCCGTCTTGGTGGTGATGAGTTTGTCGTAGTACTGGATAATTTCGAAGGTGTCGATTCTTCAGTATCTGCTATTGAAAAAATTCGATCCCAGCTCACTCGTGAAATATCGATTGAAAATGTGGACTTGCCGATAACCTGCAGTATTGGTATTGCTGTTTACCCCGGAGATGGAGCGACCTGTGATGAGCTGATCAATAATGCCGACAGGGCAATGTACCGTGCAAAAGAACTGGGAAAAAACTGTATTCAATTTTTTACTGCGGAGATGAATAGTCAACAGCAACGCCACCAACAGATTGAATTTGATTTAAGACAGTCCATATCCGAAAATCGGTTCAGCGTATTCTACCAACCTCAGCTTTGTCTGAGGCGAAATAAAATAGTCAAATTTGAAGCCCTGGTTCGTTGGCAACATCCTGAGAAAGGATTAATACCACCTGATGAATTTATCCCTGTAGCCGAAAAAACTGGTCAGATACTTGAAATTGGAGAAATAGTTTTATGCCAGGTCGGTCGTGATTTTAAGAATTTAAAGGAATTATTTCCTGAATTAGTAGCCATTTCAGTTAATTTTTCGGCACGGCAGTTTCGGGATTCAAATATCGTAAGCTGCTTACGCAATGTGATTGAGTCTAACCAGCTAGGCTATGAGTGCATCGAAATTGAAATAACTGAAAGTGTGTTTATTGATGTTGAAGATAATGTCGCGCTAGACATATTTTATCAATTGAGAGACCTGGGATTTAAAATTGCACTCGATGATTTTGGCACTGGTTATTCGTCACTAGCTTACCTGAAACAATTTCCCGTCGACATCCTCAAAATTGATCGAAGCTTCATCCGTGATTTGACGATAGATGCACAGAGTAAAGCGCTGGTGAGTAGTATTATTGATCTGGCACAGAACTTTCAACTCAAAGTAGTTGCAGAAGGCATTGAGACAGAGGCACAGCAGGAAGCCCTGAAGCAGATAGACTGTGATTTAGGGCAGGGGTTTCTGTACGCGGCCCCAATGGCATTGAATGACATTCTGCAGGATAACTTGCGGGTGGATGCGAGTTAGGGCCGTAGGTCATGTGGGACTAATATGTTTACGCTTGATGTATTTAATCATGGCTACTATCTATCGAAGTCCAACGTCAGCCAGGCATCGACGACCGGATCGTCATTATTTCGGGTGCAGGCCAGTTTCAGTTCCAGCATACGATGACCGTTTTCGTCGTTGTGATACTTTTTGAAAACTTCCGCTGCATAGGTGAGGTTTTCACCGGGCCAGTAAACATTACGAAACCGCGCCTTGAACTCGACGACCGCTGCCGGATTGAGCCAGTGTGCAGCCATTGCCGCGAGCATACTTGCCTGATGTGAGCCAAGACCGAATACGTTCGGATAACCCTGCGATTTCGCCCAGGCCAGATCGTAATGCAGCGGATTGTCTTCGCCGACTACGCTCTGGAAGCGTACGATATCGCCGATATGCAACGGACCGGTTTCGATTCGATGTCTCATCCCGGCTTCGATATCGCCCCAGTCACTCCGTTCGATAAACACAAACGGGTTGCCAGGATCGAGGTTCTCCGCGTAGTCGGGTTGGTATTCCGGTATATCGACGCTCCAGTTGTCCGCGTCCGGTGCATTGGCGGTGGTAACGGTGGTCGAGCGCTCTTCGGCAATCAGCTCCCCAGCTTCGCTGTGAAACTCGGTCAGCATGGTCAGAAAGGTGAGCTCGCCACCGCGACCTCCCTGCTTACGCCAGATATTTTCCAGCGTCGCCCGGCAGTACAGGCGATCGCCGGCGCGAGGTAGTGCACCGTGGAAGATGAAGGATTCCTCGGCATGCAGCGGTACCGACAGGTCGTGATCGATTTTCTCGAAAGCAGTACCGCGCGGTCGTTCCAACGAGTAACCCCAACTATAGGCCGCAGTGATCAGGAAAGTCGCCGGAATTAGTGGGTGTTCGCCCTCGATATATTCCCGTAGTGGGGCATTCATCGCGCGTGCGAATTCGCGCAGTTTACCGCGCTCAATATCCATGATGTATTCCGGACCCTGCAAACCAATATAATCTTCTACCAGCATATTGTTACTCCAGTGTTAATTCGATCAAGGCATCGGCTGCGATTGCATCACCGTTTGCGCAGACAATAACAGGATTGACGTCCAGCGAAAGTAGATGTCGTTGATTTTCGATTGCATAAGTCGCCACTGAGCGCGCTGCGTCAAGTAAAGCGGCAAAGCCTGGGCTATGTTCCTGAAGTCCGATTTTTCGTAAAGCGTTTACAAGATCCGTTTCAACCAGTGGTAGCAATACAGTCGCGTGGCGATTTAGATTTTCTACCTCGATACCACCGCGGCCAATCATCAAAGCCAGCCCGAGTGCGGCCTGGCGCTTGATGCCGATGATGTATTCATCGATCGGCGAATCGATCATGGCTTCGACCAGGAAACGCTCAACCGGTTTGCCATGGTAATCGAGAGCCGATTTGTTGATTGCCTGTGCAGCAGCCTCCACCATTTGCTCTGAATCGAGTCCGAGATGGACACCACCCATTTTTGCCTTGTGTGAAATCTCCTGGCTGAGTAGCTTGAGCGCTACCGGGAAACCAGTCTTTATTGCTGCGTTTGTAACCTGATCCAGGCTGGCTACGATAAATCTGGAAGTTACAAGCCCGCAGGCAGCCAGTACTGTCTTCGATTCTGCTTCGTCAAGCAGGGTCGTCGAAACCGGATCAACCGATTCGTAGTCAGTCAGCAAATCAGCTGGCCTGTCTGATTCTAGCTGGTGTATCTGCCCGAGGTGTGCGGCTACAGACAATGCTTCTAGTGCATCGCTGAAACCGAGCAGTGGTGCTATACCCAGTCCAGTAAGATGCCTGCGCAATGCTGGATCCAGTCCTTCCGGCAAAATACCGGCAACCGCTACCGGAATGCCGAGCGTTTTGCTGACTTTAGCCATTGCTTCCATGCTCGGATACCAATCCTGGTCGGAGCCGATATCGTCAGGAGGCGGTACGTCTAGGAACATGGTCGCGATGTCGGCGACGCCGTCGGCGAGGTCGGTCAGGCAGTCGCCTATTTGCGCACCGTCCTGCAATGACATTCCTTTTTTTGACGACCAGGGTAAATTCAGGTCCAACGGATTCGCGACCGGTACGACTTCGGGTAGTTGTCCGCGCATGCGCCTGGCATTGTCTGGCCTGGGCTGGTTCAACTGCAGACCATGTGCGGGTGCACGGGCGACAATCAGGCTGTTGAGTCCGCCAGAGTGGGTGATTGCAGTGAGTCGATTGCCATCTGGAATGCCACCAACGGTGAGCAGTTTCAGCGTTTCGACCATGGCCTTTGGCGTCGATACTTCGACGAGGCGAAAGCGTTCCGCGAACGCAAGCCACAAATCACGTTCTACTATCATAGCGCTGGTGTGGCTTCTCACGACTTTCTCGGCCTCGGCGGTATCGCCGCCCTTCATTGCAATGAGCGGGATGCCTTTTTCGAAGGCATGCCAGCAGGCTCGACCGAGCGCGGCGCCATCATCGAGGCCTTCGAGGTACAAACCGATCGTGCGCACGCGGTTGTCGGCGAGCACTGCTTCGATGCAGTCCGCCATATCGATCACTGCCTGGTTCCCGGTGCTGATAGCATAACCCAGAGGAAAACCCTGTTCGACGTTGGTAATGCCGTAGAGAAATGCGCCACTTTGCGAAATGATAGCAGCGCCCTGCGTTCCCGGGGCTTTGATGTGGCCGCCCGAGCCCCAGATGGCGGCGCCCTCGAACAGATTTAGCACACCCATGCAATTGGGGCCCACAACCGCTAGATCGCCGGCAGCTACGCAGAGTTGTTGTTGCAGGTTTAAACCCGAGGCACCGAGTTCGGCGAATCCGGCTGCCATGCACACTGCGCCACCGGCGCCGACCGACGCCAGCTCTGCGACGACCTCGACGGAGCGTTGTGGTGACAGCGCGACTAGTGCGGCATCTGGGGCCTGCGGTAACGCGTCAATGCTGGCATAAGTGGCTTGTCCTGCAATTTCATCGCGGACTGGATTAACGATCCAGATTTCACCACCATAACCTGCATTACGACTGGCCTGAATCGGCCCTTCGACCTGGCTTCCGCCAATATAGGCAATATGTCGGGGTCGCAACAACCGTTTCAAGTTATCCCGTCGATTTAGCCTGGTCGACATGATCTCTTATCGTCCCTGGGTTTTTCGAAAACGATCTCAAGGATTCCGTTGTTACGGGATACCTGTATGTTAAAGTCGGTCATGGTTGCCTCATGAAATGTATACCTAAGGAAAATCTGATTAATACGTCGTTGCGAGGAGCGGTAGCGACGTGGCAATCTATAACTACCTGAATAATATACTAAAGATTGCCACGCTGCGCTCGCAATGACAGTCATATAAGACTTAATCAGGGGATCCTAAGTTACTCAACCGTTCCTTATTCTGGCAAGCTTAAAATCTTGACCCCTGTGGAATGCCACTTACTCAGTGTGGAAAAAGCATGTCGATGTAGGGGTTCGATTTATCGCACCCGGTTTTCCTGCCCGCTGCTAATAGTCGCTTACAAGCGGTTGTTTCTGGGGTGTTTTCTGGTTCGACTTGCAGAGTTGGTAGAAGGGGTGGGGCTTGAGGGTTTTGCTGTCTGTTGTGTGACTTGGATAAGGGTAGTGAACTTGATAATTTCTTTCGAGTTACCGCGTGTTTTGGCTGGTCCGAGCTCCAGAAGAAGATTAACGAAATTCTGGCCGATACCCACGGTTTGTTGTGGTTCCGGTGACCTGGAAGCAGACCTGCGACAGAATGCCCTTCTCGAGGTTTTGCAAACACGAAAATGCTCATCGATGGAGTTCCGTAGGACACGACTCTTTGATTCCTCACCCTTGGGTGCATACAGCCAGCTTAAAGCCCTTTCACTTAGTGGAACGATCGATCACGACTGATGCCGGTGCCACACTTGCAGCATTAAAAAAGGCACAATCGATATCTGTGGCCAACAGTTTTATTGTCTTGCCGAGTGCTTCGAAACAGATTGCTTTATCTTCGGTGATAACCTGTACGTTATCCAGTCCCTCGTCCATTGCGTCAGGCCAGCGATTAGCTAACACGTGTCTGCCGTTGGTGTGGGGGCAACTGCCCCAGGTTAGACTGTCGCCGAAAGCTAGAATGTTTTTCAAAAAAGTCACTCGTCGTCTATATTGATATAAGTTTCATAGCCTTCTATCTTTACCGGCCAGGTTTTCAAATTACCAAAGCAACCATCGGCTATAAGCAGATATCGAGCATGATATTAATGAATGGACTGGACCAATGTTTCCATCATCTGCGATAGCGACACAACCACCACACCATCCTTTGTTTTGAATGTCTCCTTATCGCTGTACACAATAAACTTATGGTCGGGTTTGATGTCCTGACAGGCCAGATG
>JAAEOZ010000053.1 GCA_024222685.1 Gammaproteobacteria bacterium
ACATACGTTAGATCATGGCACTCATTGGTTCCAGTAACAGATCGTTGGCATCATCATTACTGACTCGATCACCCAGCCAGGTGTTCCAGCCGAGCAGGTCGTTTTCACCTAGCTTAACGGGTGGTACTTTTTCTTTTTTCAAAACCAGGTTTACATCCCAGTTCATGCTATCGCCAACATAGTTTCGAACCATCGCTCGTAGCCGTTTACCGCTTTCTCGTCCGGGCAAAAATCGCTCATATTCATCAAAATTTAAAGGTCCGAGAATAAGACGAAATTTCTGCTGACATTCCCAAACCTGGGCACCGATAACAATGCTCTCGCCCAGGGTTCCCGTTTCCGGTGATACGCCAAGATAGCAGTAACAGTTATCAGGAATCTGCAGCCACTCACCTACAAACTGTTCAATCTCAACCGGTATGTTAAAGAAACTTCTGATCATAGCAACAAGGCCTTCGACGTTTCGATTTTGTGATGACAGTCTGCCGGCAAAATGGAGCTTTACCCGATCGGGAATTTCATCCCGATCGCGTAAAGATGGCATTCCGAGGCCAAACAGCGCACCTGTATAGGTACTAAACCTATCTTCCTGCGGTCGATCAAAATTGACTGTCGGTTGTGCACTCGCCCAGGATCGATAAAACAAAGACAACATACGGTGATGAAATATATTGAGAAATTCACTGAAAGTCGGATCATCAGCATTACGTAAACGGTCTCGCGCATACTCAGTGAGGTGGAGCGGCAACGGCCCATTAGGGCCAAACAGGCCAAAAAAGTTAACCGCCAGTTTTGATGGCTTGCTCTCTTTGTCGAGTCCCTTCCTGGCAATTTTAAAAG
>JAAEOZ010000054.1 GCA_024222685.1 Gammaproteobacteria bacterium
AATGAGCGATTTTTTCGATATTCCTGGTGTTGAGTGTAAAACTGAATAATCCTGAACCGCCTCGCATCTGTTTCTGAGCAAGTTCGTATTGAGGATGGCAGGGATGGAATGGATAATAGATCTCCTCAACGGCGGGATGTTCTCGCAAAAATTGAATAACCTCTGCCGTATTCGCCTGGTGCTGACGCATCCGGATCGCTAATGTTCGTAATCCTCGCAAGAGCAGCCAGCTTTCAAAGGGGCCGGGGATAGCTCCAATATTGAGGAATTCCGTTGTAAAAATATGCTCAATATCTGCTTCGGAGCCGCTAATCACTCCTGCGACCACGTCGCTATGTCCACCGATGTACTTGCTGCATGAATGTACCACCAGGTCGATGCCGAATGCCATCGGATTCTGGAAATATGGGGTTGCCCAGGAATTATCAATAATCGTTTTGATGTCGGACTGTTGCGCAAGTTGCGCCACAGCGCGAAGGTCTTGTAATTGGAAGGAAAACGTCGTCGGACTTTCAA
>JAAEOZ010000055.1 GCA_024222685.1 Gammaproteobacteria bacterium
AACGAAACTATCGGCACTAACGATCTGTATCGGGGATTTCCTGACCAATTCGGAGCGCCGTTTGATTGTCTCGCCATCGATACGAATCTCGAGCCTGTCCTGATATCGCCCCAAACCAGCTTTGAAACCGTCAAAGCGACCGAACAGCAGAAATTCAGCTTTCTCGTGGTTTATGCATTGTTTAAGCTGATGAGTGCGGAAAGACTGTGCCTGACACAATACATGAATGGCCTCAAGCAGGCTCGTTTTACCCGAACCGTTATCGCCACTGATCAAATTGAAATGACGATCGAAATCGAGTGTCGTACTCTTGAGGTTTCGAAAATCCGTCAGGCTAAGCTGACTGATTGCCATACCTTACCAGTGTTCCTACAACCGCATCGGCATGACAACGTAAAGACTGGAGCTATCGTTACTGTCGCTCATGATCGCACTGCTGTTGGAATCTTTTAGTTTGATCTGTACTTTTTCTGAATTGAGCACATTGAGTACGTCGATCAGATAGGTGACGTTAAATCCGATTTCCATGTCAGCTTCATCGTAATCGACCTGGAGCTCTTCCTCCGCTTCTTCCTGGTCAGGATTATTTGCCTGGATCGACAGATTTCCACTGGCCAGGGTTAAGCGAATGCCTCGATATTTCTCGTTCGATAAAATAGCGATTCTGCTCATCGAATTTTTCAACGTGTCGCGATTGACTTCCATCGTTTTGTTACCATCGACCGGGATGACCCGCTGATAGTCCGGAAACTTTCCATCGATCAATTTCGTCGTGAAAACAAGGGAACCTGTCTCGACACGCATGTGATTTTGACTCAGTATACATTTGGCCGGGCTATCGCTTGCATCGAGCAATCTGGATAATTCAAGCACTGCCTTTCTTGGAATAATCAGTTGCTTTTCTGCTTCGACTCCGGTGTCGAGTTCGACCTCACTCAGTGCGAGTCGATGGCCATCGGTGGCAACCAGTTTAACCTTGCCGACTGAAAGCTCCATCAAAATACCGTTCAGGTAATAGCGAACATCCTGTTGTGCCATCGCAAAAGATGTTTTATCGAACAGTGCCTTGAATTGATTTTGAGGGATGGAAAAAGACTGTTGTTCCTCGATTTCATCGAGCCCGGGGAAATCCCGCGCGGGCAATGACGCCAGCGTGAACCGGCTACGCGCGGATGTCAGTGAAACTCGATTTTCATCAATACTGAAATTAATCGATGAGCCATCAGGAAGAGCCTTGCAAATATCGAGCAACTTGCGCGCCGGAATAGTGGTCTGAAAGTCCTCACTTCCATCCGAAGGCAGGCTGGCAACCATTTCGATTTCAAGGTCAGTCGCCGTTAAACTCAAGTCACCACCCATTGACTTAAATAAAACGTTGCCTAGAATCGGTAACGTCTGTCGTCTTTCCACTGCCCCTATTACATGCTGCAGCGGTCCCAGGATGTCTTCTCTCTTAATAGTTGTTTTCATTTATTTATATATCTTACTGTGTTTATTAGTAACTCGGTTAATCGTGAGTAAGTCTAAATATATATTTAATATCAATAACTTACCGCCATTTTTAAGGCTTTTAAACTGTCCGCAGCCTATTACTAAACTGTGCATAAC
>JAAEOZ010000056.1 GCA_024222685.1 Gammaproteobacteria bacterium
ACGCAAATCAAGCCCTTTGCGTTTTGCCTCAAGCCAGAAAGTAGAAATCACCGTGTCGATTTCTTCGCTCAACATAAAATCGGTGTATTCAAGCTCAAGTTTACCTTTGTCGAGCTTGGCACTGTCCAGAATATCATTTAACAAGTGCAGCAAAGAACGCGCCGACCGGTTAATTGTAGATAGGTGTTTATGCTGTTCAGTATTCAGCGGGGTATCTAACAAGATATCACTGAAGCCAATAACCGCATTCATCGGGGTCCGAATTTCATGGCTCATATTGGCCAGGAACGCGGCTCTGGATGCAGCGGCTTGTTCAGCGGCATCTTTGGCTATGAGTAACTCATTTTCCATGTTACGGCGGTCAGTGATATCCATAATGAAACCGTCTAACCACAGAATTTCATTCGCTTCATTGCGGATAAATCGCCCATGTTCTCTTACCCAACGAATATCGCCGTCCTTAGTAATAATTCGATATTCCATGGCGTACTCTTGCTGATCAGCTATGGCTTCCTCGATTATCGAAATGTCATCGGGATGAAACAAGTCTGTAAAACTGACGCGAGGCGCGGGTAGTAAAAAGTCCTGAGCATGATAACCGGTGATGCGTTTTACAGCATCACTAATAAATACCATTGGCCAATTAGCATCGTTCAGGCAGCGATAAGCGATACCGGGAATATTGGCAATCAGCGAGCGGAACTTTTCTTCATTGTCCTTGACTGCCTTTTCCATGGCCAGGCGTTCGCGAATATCAGCAATAAAGAGAATAAAAAACGGTTCGTCGTCAATTTCTGTGTGTGACACGCTGATCCGCACCGGTACCGGGTGAAGATTTACATCCAACGCCATTACATCCCGGCTATTGCCGATTAGCTTTTCGTCGCTGGGTTCCTGCGCGTAATTAAAGAACGCATCATTGTACAAATGGCGCCTTTCTTCAGGCACGATATTGACTACCGGGTAACCCACTAACTGCGATTTAGTCCAGCCTAATATCTTGGTTACAGATGGATTCGCTGACAGAACAATCCCTTCTGAGTTGATCGTAATGACCCCTTCAACGGCACTATCCATAAGGCCCGTGAGACGCTTTTCGTTGGCATTCGCGACTTTAGTAATTTCTTTGTATTTCACTAATAAGCTAATACCCAGTACCATTGCGATGACCATCGATGCAATGAAAGTGACAACCGCAGCCATAAACACAGAGACTTCCGTATCTTGTGCTATGAGCTCTACGCCTGGTGGTGTCACAAAGCGCGCTGCAGCCATGCCTGTGTAGTGCATGCCTGAAATCGCCAGCCCCATCACAAAGCCAGCCATCACATTGATTTTAGTATTCGATAAGCGCGCTTTAATAATATTGTTAATACCAGTACGCACCCAAAGTGACAACATAGCCAGTAAAACAGCCACGACAATAGATAGCAGGAAGATATGCAGGTCATATTTTAGCAGCGGCGCCATTTGCATCGCCGCCATGCCTATATAATGCATTGCGCCAATACCGGCACCGACCAATACTCCGCCAAGTACAATATGCAGAGGGGAAATAGTGTTTGTAATTAAGAATCGTAAGGCAACCCAG
>JAAEOZ010000057.1 GCA_024222685.1 Gammaproteobacteria bacterium
TAGCAGCGCGTGCCAGAGGCATAAAATTTTCCCAGCATAGCAGTACACCCACACGACCCACCGCAGTATCAACTACGTTCAGACCACGGCCGTCGCCAAAACCCCAAACTGAGCGCTCGGCATTAGTAGGCATAACCTTCCTGTGAATGTTCAAAATATCGCCGGTAGCATCGATGGTTACTGCCGTATTGTAGATAGTACCTGCACTCAATTCCCCGGCGCGTTCATTAATGCACATCACCACAACGATGCCATGTTCGCGTGCAGCTTCACAAACGGGCGCGAGCTGATTTTTGGATAGGTCGATCGAATTCGAATAGTGCTGCCGATATAACTGATCAAGTTCACCGGTATTATTAGTTGGGATCATGCCCCAGACAAATAGAGGATATCCCGGTAACCAACCCTCGGGAAAAACAATAAGATTTATCTTCTCATTTGCTGCTTGCTCAATTATTTCGACGGCCCGCTCGAGGCAGCCAACTTTATCTAGAAAAACGGAAGGGTGTTGGACTGCTGCTACTGAAGTCATACTGGATTTCTCGATTGTTGTTCTACATGTGTCCAGGATAGTAGTGACTCGACTACCATTATCCCTAACACCGAATCATTCGCTAGATTAACAGACTCTCGGTTAACGGCGATAGGAAAAGTCTGTAAACCCTCAGAAATCATCGATTATACCGCCTGGATTTCGTGTGATAGGTTAGCACCCACGAGTGCATTGCAATTCAGTGGCTA